>JAFZMD010000062.1 GCA_017553445.1 Methanobrevibacter sp.
CCATGGCATTTTCATTGATTGGTCTAAAGCATGATATTGAGATAGTTAACGGAGAAGTTTTTGATGTTTCGTTTCCTGATTTTATTGAATCCATGGCAGAAATTGGTTTTGAATTAGAGGTGGTATAGATGAGTAAGACTGATAGAATTATTAAAATTGTTGAAGAGCTGAACAGTGTTTTTGAAATTAGGGTTTTTCTAGACCATGACCCTTATAGGGTTTTAGTCAGAACCATTTTATCTCAAAGGACTCGTGATGAAAATACCGATCAGGCCACAAGTAACTTGTTTTCAAAATATAAAGATATCTATGAAGTAGTTGAAGCTCCAACTGATGACGTTCAGGAATTGATTAAGCCTGCTGGATTTTATCGCGTTAAGGCAGGTCGTATTCAGGAAGTTTCACAGATTTTGATTGATGAATATGGTGGCGAAGTTCCCAATACATTAGAGGAACTTGTAAAGCTTCCGGGTGTTGGCCGTAAAACTGCTAATTGTGTGCTTGTTTTTGCTTTTGAGCTTCCGGCTATTCCTGTTGATACTCATGTTCACAGGATTTCCAATAGGATGGGTCTGGTCAATACCAAAACTCCTGATGAAACGGAGATTGAATTGTCTAAAATTGCTCCAAAAGATTTGTGGATTAAATTAAATGACTTGATGGTTCAGTTTGGTCAGAATATTTGTAAGCCTACCTCTCCGCAGTGTGAAATGTGTCCCGTTAATTATTTATGTGACTATGATGGGAATTGATTTTTTTAGAAATATTTATATATAAAAACAATGTTATATAACAATGGTTATAAAAAAATAACTATTGTTATACTAACCCTTAAATGCCTTTAAAAACAATTATAAAAAATTAGGAGAATAAACTATGGTAAATGTACCTGAATTAAAAAGAGGAGTATTGGATAGTGTTGTTGATGCTATCGGAAATACTCCAATTGTAAGATTAAATAATTTAACAAAAGATTTAGAAGCTGAAGTTGATGTTAAAATGGAATCATTCAATCCAACAGGAAGTGTTAAAGATCGTGTTTCTGTTGCAATGATTGAAGATGCAGAAGAAAAAGGATTATTAAATGAAAATTCAGTAATCGTTGAACCTACCAGCGGAAATACCGGTATCGGTCTTGGTTTTGCTGCCGCTGCAAAAGGTTATAAGTTAATTTTAACAATGCCTGAAACAATGTCTGTTGAAAGAAGAAAATTGCTGGCTGTTTTCGGTGCTGAAATTGTATTGACTCCAGGTTCTGAAGGAATGGGTGGAGCTATTGCAAAGGCAAATCAAATAAAAGAAGAAAATCCTGATGCAATCATCTTAGGTCAGTTTGAGAATCCTGCTAATGTAGAAATACATGCAAAAACTACCGCTCAGGAAATTTTAAGAGACACCGAAGGAAAAGTTGACATTGTTGTTGCAGGTGTCGGAACAGGTGGAACCATCACTGGAATCGGTAAGGTTTTAAAACAGGAAGTTCCTGACGTTAAGATTGTTGCAGTTGAACCTGAAGACTCCCAAACCTTAGGAAAAGGAGAAAAAGGACCTCACAAAATCCAAGGAATTGGTGCAGGATTTGTTCCTTCAATTTATGATGAGAATGTCATCGATGAGATTTTCCCAGTAGCTAATGAAGATGCAGGCAATACCTTAGTTGCACTTGCTAAAAAAGAAGGCATATTTGCTGGAATTTCATCTGGTGCTGCAACATTTGCTGCTTTGGAATTAGCTAAAAAACCAGAAAACAAAGGTAAAAGAATAATCGCAATCTTACCGGATAATGGTGAAAGATATCTTTCCGTTGACTGGTTATTTGAGTAAATCCCAATTTTTGTTTAAAATAACATTTATATAACATATGGTATAATATAACATATTATATAAAAATTTTTTTTCATTTGATTTGGGGTTTATTGATGTTTAAAAGGATTAAAGAAGAAATTAATGCAGTAAAAGAGAAAGACCCTGCTGCAAGAAGTACTATAGAAGTATTTTTCTGCTATCCTGGGGTTTATGCTTTATTAATGCATAGAATTAGTCATTTTCTTTGGAACCATTCTTTTAAACTGCTTGCAAGAATAAATTCTACTTTTGCAAGATTTTTAACAGGTATAGAAATTCACCCTGGTGCTCAAATTGGAAAAAGAGTTTTTATTGATCATGGTATGGGAATTGTTATTGGGGAAACTACAATTGTTGGTGATGATGTATTGATTTATCAGGGAGTAATCCTTGGCGGTACAACAACTCAAAAAACTAAAAGACACCCTACTGTTGAAAAAGGGGTAATTATTGGGGCAGGTGCTAAAGTAATGGGAAACATCACTATTGGTGAGTATTCCAAAATTGGTACTGGTGCTGTTGTTCTAAAGGATGTTCCTCCAGAGTCAACTTGTGTTGGGGTTCCTGGAAGAATTGTCAAATGTAAAAGCAATAGTCATGTTGTTGATTTGGAACACAATAAATTACCTGACCCTGTTGCTGCAGCAATCAGGTCTTTAGAAAAGCAAATTAAGGAAAATGAAGAAATTATTAAAATTTTACTTGATAAACATGATCTCTGTTTAAATGACGAAATCTTTGATGATGAGGATGTTGGAGATCTATTGAAAAAAGAAGGCGATTAATTATGAAACCACCTTGTGAAATTGTGGTATGGTATGTAATACCTGCTATTAGATCAGAGTTGGCTAAAGAATTATTGAATTTAGGAATGAAACAGAAAGATGTATCTGAACTTATGGATATAACTCAACCTGCAGTATCTCAGTATATTACTGATAAAAGGGGCAGTGGAATTAAATTGGATGATGATGTTAGGCAAATGGTTAAAGATTTTGCTTTCGAATTGTCTACTGGCGAATCCAGCAAGGCAGATTTAATTCCAAGAACCTGTTCTATCTGCAAAAATGTTAGTCCATCAGATGTTATCGAACAGCTTGGTATGAATAAATCAGAACTTGGTGAGGATTGTCAATCTTGTATGGGTTCTGAGTTACAATAATGAAATATTGGATTTTTTAGTAATATTTATATATTATTAACATCTAATATTTTATTAGACTTTATATTTTCATTGGCAAGTTAACCGAGTGGCTTAGGTGCGTGGCTGCAGACCATGAAACAGGGGTTCAAATCCCTTACTTGCCTCTAATTTATTATAACTATTTTTGAGGAGTTTTTATGGATATTTACTCTACTTTAACTCGTAGTAAAGAAAATTTTGAAACTATGAATAAAAACCGCGTTAACTTATTTGTTTGCGGACCTACTGTTTATGATGATGCTCATATTGGTCATGGAAGGACATACATTTCTTTTGATACAATAAAAAGATATTTGGAATATTCCGGATATGCTGTTTTTTATGTTCAAAACATTACTGACATTGATGATAAGATTATTAACAGGTCAAAAGAATCTGGAATTCCAGCACATGATATAGCTAGGAAGTTTGAAAAAAGATATATTGAAGACATGACTAAATTAAATGTCACAGGCGTTAATTTATTCGCAAGAGCAACTGATCATCTTGATGAAATAATAGACCAAATTCAAAGATTAATTGATAAGGGATTTGCTTACGAAAGTGAAGATGGAGTTTACTTTGAAATTGAAAAATTTGAAGAATTTGGTAAATTGTCAAATCGTAAAATTGATGAATTGGAATCTCACAGGGAGTTGGCTGAAACCACTAAAAGAAACGAACAGGATTTTGCTTTGTGGAAAAAACGGGAAAATGTGGATGAACCGGTATTTCCTTCTCCATGGGGTGACGGAAGGCCTGGCTGGCACATTGAAGATACTGCAATTACCGAATATTACTTTGGTGAGCAATATGATGTTCACGGAGGAGGCCTTGACTTGATATTTCCGCATCACGAGGCAGAAATTACCCAAATGGAAGCTGTCAGCGGAAAATCTCCAATGGTAAGATACTGGCTACACACTGGATTTTTAAATGTTAATGGAGAAAAAATGTCTAAATCTCTTCATAACTTCATTACAATCCGTGAATTGCTCCAGGATTGGGATGCAGATACTTTCAGATTCTTTGTGCTTTCAACCCATTACAGAAGTCCAATAGACTTTTCAAAAGATTCCCTTCACCAATCTGAAAAGAGTTTGGAGAAAATTAAAAAGTTCTATTCCTCATTGGATGTTGAATCAGGTGATGCGGAATCTGATTTGGATGTATTAAATGATGCAAAAGATGAATTCTTCAGAAGTATGGATGATGACTTCAATACTCCTAAAGCTATTGCATCTATTTTTGTTTTAATGAACGAATGTAAAAACGTCGATTTATCTGATGATGATAAAATAGCCATAAAATCATTTTTGGATGATGTTTCCCAAATTTTGGGTGTAGACTTTAATTTAGAAGAAGCTTCTGCCGGTTCAGATGATTTGTTTAATTTAATCACTGATGTAAGATCTGAGTTAAGGGCAGCAAAACAATATGAATTATCTGATAAGATACGTGATGAGTTAATTAATTTAGGCTATGAAATAAATGATTAGAAAAGGAGATTAAATCTCCAATTCTTCTATTTTTTTAAGTGCATCTTCGATACCTTCACCTTTTCCAGGAGCACCTCTTGCAATTATTGTTTCAATTACTTCCATTCCTAAAAATGCGAATGGCATGGTTTCCATGGATTTTATGTATGCGTCAAATGCATCTGTTGGATTTGCCTGGGTAAATACTTGAATGACTTTTGTTCCTTCAAGTGACCTTTCAGGGTTTTGTGAAATCATGTAAAATCTGTCGATGACGGTTTTGGCTTGTGCTGTCATTTGACCGAAATAAATCGGGCTTGAAAATATCAATAAATCTGCATCTTCGATTTTTGCAACGATATCTCTTGTATCATCATCTTTGATACAGTCTCCTTTTTGACAGGATTGGCATGCGTCACAGTATCCTAAATTCAATTCATTTAAGAATAATACTTCTTTTTCACCATCTAATTTCTCAGCTAGTTTATTAACTAGTATGTCACAGTTTCCATCTTTACGTGGACTTCCGATTAATGCTAAAGTTTTCATATAAATACTCTCCTATTATTAATTATTGTATGTCTAATTTAATAATGTTTTTGAAAAATATAACAATCTTTATATAGTATTATAACATATGTTATTATATAAAATTCTTATTTTATTGGGCCGTAAAAATTTAGGCTTACCAAAACATTTATATAGTATACAAATAATAACTATTGTTATATTGCGATATAACGCGCGATATATTTTTTAGAAAATTTTTTATGGTGATATTTATGAGTAAAAAAAATTATGGATTAGCAACTTTAGGTGTAAGAGCAGGTCAACAACCAGATCCTGCAACTGGCGCGCAAGCCGTTCCGATTTATCAGACAACTTCGTACGTATTTAAAGATTCAGATGAAGCTGCTAGACGTTTCGCCCTTCAAGAATTTGGTCAAATTTATTCAAGACTTACAAATCCAACTAGTGATGTATTTGAAGCAAGAATTGCTGCAATAGAAGGCGGTAATTCCGGTCTTTCAACATCCAGTGGTCTTGCAGCAATCTCATATGCGATATTGAATATTACACAACCTGGAGACAACATTGTCTCAGCAGATAATTTATACGGTGGAACTTACCAGTTATTCGATTACACATTAAAAGATTTGGCTAGAGAAGTCAAGTTTGTTGATTCACAGGATTTACAAGCATTTGAAGATGCAATTGATGAAAAAACCAAAGCAATATATGCCGAATCCATTGGAAATCCAAAATTGGATGTTCCTGACTTTGAAGCACTTGCTGAAATTGCACATTCACATGATATTCCATTAATAGTTGATAACACTATTGGTGTAGGTTTAGTAAGGCCTTTGGAACATGGTGCAGATATAATTGCAGCATCCGCAACCAAATATGTTGGCGGACATGGTACAGCAGTCGGAGGATACATTGTAGATTCCGGTAAATTCAATTGGGGTAACGGTAAATTCCCAAACTTTTCAGAACCTGATCCAAGTTATCATGGAATAGTATTCTGGGATTCATTCGGTGATGTGCCTGAACTAGGAAATCTCGCATTTACTGTAAGAGCAAGAGCAAGATTATTAAGGGACTTGGGAGCTACCCAAGCACCGGTACACAGCTTTATTTTCTTGCAAGGTCTTGAAAGTTTGGATGTACGTGTAAAAAGACATTCTGAAAACGCTTTAAAAGTAGCAAAATTCTTAGAATCCCATCCAAAAGTTAATTGGGTTAACTATCCTGGTTTAGAATCTCATCCAACTTATGAAATAAATAAAAAATACTTAAAAGATAATTTTGCAGGTATTTTAGGTTTTGGTGTTAAAGGAGGAGAAGAAGCCGGAAGAAAAGTCATTGAGCACTTGGAGTTATTTTCAATTCTTGCTAATATTGGTGATGCTAAAAGTTTAGCAATACATCCTGCAAGTACAACACATCAACAGTTAACTCCTGAAGAACAGGAAGCTACTGGTGTAACTCCTGATTTCATCAGATTATCAATCGGTTTAGAAGATGCTGATGATTTAATTGAAGACTTAAGTCAGGCTTTAGATAAAATTTAAAATTTAAAATTACAAAAGGGGAGATATAATGTATTTAGATAATTCAGCAACTACAAAAATTAGTGATGAAGTTTTAGAAGAGATGATGCCATACTTAAAAGATGAGTTTGGAAATCCATCTACTTTGTATTCTATTGGCCGTGAATCCAAAAAAGCTTTAGAGCAAGCTAGACAAAGAGTGGCAGATGCAATCAATGCAAAAAAAGATGAAATATATTTCACTAGTGGTGGATCTGAATCTGATAATTTGGCTATCAAAGGTATAGCTTTCAAATTACGCAAAAAAGGAAATCACATTATAACTTCTGAAATAGAACATCCTGCAGTAAAGGAATCCCTGTATTTCTTGGAATCACTGGATTTTAAGGTAACTTATTTGCCAGTATATGAAAACGGTATTATTAAAATTGAAGATTTAAAGGAAGCAATAACTCCTGAAACAACTTTAATTACTATAATGCACGGTAACAATGAGATAGGTACCCTCCAGCCAATTGAGGAAATAGGTAAAATTGCTCATGAAAATGGGATTATATTCCATACAGATGCAGTTCAGACATTTGGAAAAGTTGAAATCGATGTTGAAAAGCAGAACATTGATTTATTATCAGTATCTTCCCATAAAATCAATGGTCCAAAAGGTGTAGGTGCCATTTACATTAAAAAAGGTGTTAGAATATTACCTCTTATCCATGGTGGAGGCCAGGAAAAAGGAATCAGAGCCGGTACTGAAAACGTTGCAGGAATTGTTGGTTTTGGAAAAGCAGCAGAAATTGCTGCTTCAAAACTTGATGAGCATGCTGAAAAGTTATCTAAAATTAGGGATGAAATCGTTGAAAAAGTATTGAATACCATTCCTGAGTCTTATTTAAATGGTGATGTTAATCAAAGATTACCGAATATTGCTAACATCCGTTTTAAAGCTATTGAAGGTGAATCTTTAATTTTATTATTGGATTCAAAAGGTTATCAGGCTTCCACAGGTTCTGCCTGTTCATCCAATAAATTGGAAGCTTCACCTGTATTGACTTCTTTAGGATTGGATCCGGTAGACGTTCATGGTTCCCTAAGAATTTCTCTAGCCCCCGAAAGTGACGAATTCGATGTCGATGAATTTGTAGATATTCTAAGCGAAGCTGTTGGAAGATTAAGAGAAATGTCTCCTCTTTGGAATCAGGAGCTTGATTATGATGGTGTAATGTGTAGAAAACATGATGATTGTAGGAGATGTTAAATATGGATTATAGTGAAAAAGTAATGGATCATTTTGCAAATCCGAGAAATTGCAGAAAAATGGAAAATCCTGATGGTGTTGGAACCGTTGGAAATCCTACTTGCGGGGATTTAATGACAATTTACATTAAAGTTGATGATGATAAGATTTCAGATGTTTCATTCCAGACTTTCGGTTGCGGTGCTGCTATTGCAACCAGCAGTATGATTACTGAAATAGCTATTGGAAAGACTTTGGATGAAGCTTTAAAAATCTCACGTAATGATGTGGCTGAAGAACTCGATGGTCTTCCTCCTATTAAAATGCACTGCTCAAATCTTGCAGCAGATGGTCTGCAGGCTGCTATAGAAAACTATTACGAAACCCATCAAAGTTAAATACTTATGGCAATATACATAAGTATAACTAAATTAATGGAGATGTTTTTTATGGCAAAAATATTAAAATGTGATGACTGTGCAAGTATTATCCAAGTTTTAGCTGAAGGTGACGGCGACACATGTGATTCTCACATGTTTGAGTTTCCTGCACAGACTGAAGGAGAAAAATCTCCTAAACACAAACCTGTTGTTGAAATTGATGGAGATAAAGTAACCGTAAAAGTCGGTGAAGCTGCTCATCCAATGGATGATGACCACTACATTCAATTTGTAATTGTTGAAGCAGGTGCAGAACAGTATGCAAAATGCTTCAAACCAGGTGATGTTGCAGAAGCAACCTTCACAGTAAACTCTGCTGATGATGTTAAAGCATTAGCTTTCTGTAATTTACATGGCCTTTGGTCTAGCGAATAGATTTTAAGATTTTATCTTAAAATTTTTCTTTTTTTTTATTCTGGGTGTCCGCCAAAATTAAATTTTGCATTTTTGCGAAAAAAATTTTAGGCTTATTTTTTATTATTTTTCAAATCTTTTAATCATTTATGATTGAATCTTTATTTTATGATTCATATTTTAGTTTTATCTTTTTTTAATATATTACAAGTTCCTGATTGTAATTTAACTGTTTTTTAAACAGTTAAGTTTATATACTTTGTTGTACATATGTTATATTAGATATAAGTTATTTTGGTGTTGTTATTTATGGTTAAAAGAAAGTTTGATAAGAATCAGAGCAAATTAGGTATTAAGACTTTGGATTGGAATGTTCCAAAAGATCATATTTCTCGTTTTGTTGTTGATTTTATTGAAGATGTTTTTCCTCTTTTGGAAATTGATGAGCCTAAGAAAAAGAAAGGACGTGACTCTTTACCTATTGATTCTATGTTAAAATTGCTTGTTTATGCTAAAATCCAGCATATTGATAGAACATCAATAATTGCAGACATGGCAAGGTATCATGACATTTTTAGATATGTTTGTGATGATATTCGTCCTTCTGAACGTTCAATTCAAAGGTATCGAAGAGAATACGGTCGTTATTTTGAAGTATTGTTGCAAATGACCTTAAAAAAGGCATCTGATGAAGGTTTTACTGAATTTAATCACGTTGCCATTGATGGAACCATCAAAAAAGCATACAATTCCAACAACAACACAATCACCAAAAAAGAAACACAAATATTGGTCGATTACTACGAAGGACGCCACGTTAGTCCTGAAAGCCTTGAAAAACTCCATAAACCCGCCAAAAGAATATTGGAAAAGAAAGACATGGATGATGAAGATAAATTAGAACTATTATATGGCATAGAAACACAATTCACATTCACAGGACAAGATAGAATACCAGTAAATGACATTGAAGCACGTTTCATGAAAGGAAAGAAAGGAAATTACATGGTTGCCTATAATATCCAATCTGCAGTCGATTACGACACCAAACTAATCTGCGCAATAAACGTCACACAAAGCCCAACAGACCATTATGAACTACCAGCAATCGCCAAAAAAGCAATACATAACATAAACACCAAACCAAAATACATAAGCGCAGATACTATTTACTTAAATCAAATATCATTATCTTATCTTGCAGATGAAAAAATAGAAGGATTAATACCAACAAGAAAACAATCTAAAGAAAAAATAGGAAAATTAAACAAAAATCCCTACCACAAAGACCACTTTGAATATGATTATGAATTAGACGCATTCAAATGCCCAGAAAATCAATATTTACACTTCTATGGAAAATATACAGAACCACATAAAGACCCAGAAAAACCAGAAAAAATAAAAAGAATATACAACAATTACAATGCATGTAAAAACTGTAATGCACGAACAAAATGCTGTGCATCCTCACAAACACATAAAACAATCACAGAATACGGATCAGAATTACAAAAAGCAATGAACCACAAAATGGAAAAACAAGAATATAAAGACGAATACGCTAAAAGATCAAGTGTTGAAGAACCATTTGGAATATTCAAAGAACAATTCCAACTAGAAAAAGAAGTAGTCGTCGGAATGATAAAAACAGAAGAAAGAATAAACCTAGACGCACTAGCATACAATCTAATCAGATTATACAATATAAAACAAGAAATAGAAAATACAACAGAAGATTTAGAAGATTTTTGTGAAAGTACATCCATTAAAAATCAATTACAACTCATAGCAACGATATTCTAATCAAAATC
>JAFZMD010000063.1 GCA_017553445.1 Methanobrevibacter sp.
ATAATAGCATGTCTATTCAAGATACAGTTAACTCAGTAAACGATGATGATACAATCTTTTTATCACCTGGAACATACATCGAATCAGGTATTAAAATTGATAAAAATATTACTTTACAGGGCATGGGCAGTGCTGATGAAGTTATAATTGACGGCAATAAGACAAATTCAATAATTGTAGTTAATTCAATCAGTACCGTAAAAATCTTCAATGTCACATTTATTAATGGTCATGGCCCAGAGTTTGGTGGAGCAATTCATTCTGAATTAGGCGGACAAATATATGTTGACAGCTGTAATTTCATCAACAATACTGCGGGACACAATGGAGGTGCTATTGATATTGCTGGAGAACAACATAGGATAAAATGGGAAACATTTACAAATTATGGATTTTTAAATGCTACAAACTGTAATTTCATAAATAATCGAGCAGACCATGATGGAGGTGCAATCGCCACATACTGGGGAAACTCATATGTTTACAATTCATTCTTCACACAAAATTATGCTGAGAGGGATGGTGGAGCCATTGGTGTTGGAGTTTATTCAACAACTTTAACTGAAAATTGTACTTTTGACAATAATACAGCGAAAGAATGGGGTGGTGCTCTTTATAACTGGCCTGGCGAATTAACTGTGAATAACTGTACAATATCAAATAATTATGCTGGAACACAAGGTGGAGCAATGATTACATCAGGACCTTTAACAGTCACCAATTCAAAAATAATAAATAATACTGGTGTTAAAAAAGGAGGTGTGGTTTTTATTGCTGAAGAAACCCCAAAAATTCCATCAACAGTTATCTTTAAAGACAATTACATTGAAGGAAATACTGCAAAAGTCGGATCTTTAGTTTACGTTGATGAAACAACCTCAACAGAGACTGATTTTAATGGAAACTCATGGGACATTAATCCGGAAAGCGATGAATGGGCAAAAGCATTTACTACAAATGGATTGATTAATATGCCAACAAAATTCATTGACAATGCCGGAAATATTGTTACAATGATTCCTAAAGAAGCACCGGAAGAGACTACTCCCCATGTTCCAGAAGAAAGACCTGACCATAATCCCGGAATTATAGACCCAGAAGATATACCTAAAAAACCAGATACAGAAAATAAAACACCCGAAGTAGAAACAAATACAACAATACCAGAAAACACAGAAACAAACGCTACAACACCCGAAGAAATAGAAACAAACACTACAATACCAGAAAATGTAGAAACAAACACTACAACACCCGAAGAAATAGAAACAAATACAACAATACCAGAAAACACAGAAACAAACACTGATATTATTGAGGAAATTAAAAATATTCCAGAACAAATACAGGAAGCAGTTGAAGAGACTATTGAAAACATAAATGTTCAAAGCAATTCAACAATAACTGAAAATACTGAAGTCGGTGCTGATTCAGCAATAAATTCTCAAACCAGTGAAGAACCAGCAGCTACTGAAAACTCAGCAGCAGATGATGGAAAAACTTCCAAAGCACATGAAATTAATAAAAAAGATGTTGCAAAACAATCAACATCCCCAATACCATACATAATTGCGGTTCTTATTGTTTTAGCATTTTTAGTATATGGTTATTCAAAACATTATAAAAATGATGATTAAATTCATCATATTTTCTTTTTTTTATACAAAATTAAATCCCACCAATTAGAATTATTTTTCTAAAATTTTTCAAAAAGTTAATATACTTTAATTATATACTATTAATTAATTGTGTTTAAATGAGGTGTAACTATGTGGGAATGCGACGTATGTGGTCATTTAAATGATGATTATGATGACATGTGTGAAAACTGCTGGGCTTATAGGGATGTGAACAATTTTATTGACTGGAGCAACCCTGATTCATATTAATAATAAAAATAGGAAATGTTACAGTAGATTGAAATCTACTGTTTTAAAAGATTTAATATCTAACTTTACCGATATGTCTTGTAGCACCAGGATCTTCACCATTGAAATGTGCCAAATAATAAACAAACCATTCAAGAGGAACTACAAATATTAATGGAGATAATAATTTATCTACATCAGCAAAGTCTTTTAAATTTAAAACTATCACTTTTGCTTCCAAATTATTGGAAAAATCAATGGTTTTTCTTGTGATTTCGTCAGATTCAAAATCACAATCAAAGATAATCATAGGAACATCCTTTTCAGCACGTTCAATCAAGCCGTGTCTGAATTCAGCGGAATAAAGTGGACATGCATGCTTGATTGCCCCTTCCATAAGCATGGTCATAGCTACTTTAAATGAAAGACCGAAGTTAGGTCCGCTTCCCAAAACATAAAAGATTTCTTCATCCTTATATTGTTCGGCTAATTCTTTATAATCCTCTTCAGTTGTTTTAAGCAACTCTTCTATAATATCAGGAATTTCTTGTAATTGGGATAGCAGCACATCCTTGTTTTCATAATCAGATGCGGCAAATAATATTTGATAAAGACAAGCGATTTGAGTCACATAAGTTTTTGTACCTAGAATAGCTGTTTCGGTTTCACATCTTGTGACAATAGGAGTTTTAGCTTCTTTAATCATGGAACTTTCTGGCTCATTAGAAATTGAAACTGTGTGTATGCCATACTCATTAGCACGTCTAAGTGAAGATAATGTGTCTGCGGTTTCTCCAGATTGTGAGGTGAAAATCGCAATGGAATTTTCGCCTTCTTGCAAAAACTTATTATAATAAAATTCATAGCCTGAAAACACTTCTATATTTAAAGCAGTGGACATTCTAAGTGCATCCCTAACACTGTAACAGGTAGATATTGAACTACCACATCCAATTAAATATATTTTATCAGCTTTTTTAACTAATTCAGAAACTTCGTTCATTGTAGACAATTCACTTTCAAATGTTTTTCTAAGTGAATCCGGTTGTTCCATCATTTCATCATACATTTTATATTTCATGGACAAAACTCCTAATACTTTTTTATATTATTAATCTTTTTCTTTTTCAAAATATAAAAAGTTTTTTTAAAAAAGAAGTATAATCATATATTAATGGATATCAATTTAACAAATATTGGCATGTTTAAAGGCCAACAGTATGAAACTATTATTTCAACAGCCAACAGTGACGGCAGTCTGAATGCAGCACCAATAGGCATTTTATGCCGGGGAAAAGACAAAGTAATGTGCCGTATTTTTAAGGGAAGCCATACTTTAGAAAATATTATTTCCCAAAAGGAATTCATTGTCAACATTACACAAAACCCTGAATTGTTTACATGGTCGCTTTTGGATAATCTTGAAATGAATGATTTTAATGAAGACAAATCCATTAAAAATGTGGATTGCTATTTTAAATGCGAAGTTACAAGCATTAAAGAAGCGGTTAAGCAAAGTGATCCTATCAAAAGTAAGGGTGAAGCCAATGTCATTAAGGCGGATGTTGTGGAACTGGTTATCAATAATCCTGCTAAAGCATATAATAGAGCTTTCAGCTATGTTATAGAGTGTTTGGCTAACTTTTCAAGAATAGATATTGTGGATGATGAGAAAAGAAAATATTATCTTGATTCATTTAAGGAGGCCTACAGGGTTGTAAAAAAAGTAGGTTCAAAAAAAGATAAAGAGGCTATGGATAAAATAAAAAGCAAATTAAATGAAAAAGGCTATGACATCTAATTTACGATAACATCCATAAATTCAAAGTTTTCTCCATCAAAGAGTCCTTTATCTGAAATTTTAATTGATGGAATTACTAAAAGTGCCATAAATGCCATTGTCATAAACGGCGCGTCAAGCTTACATCCTAAAGCTGCCACCATCTTATGCAATATTGCCAATTTTTTAGCAACGGCAAAGGCATCTTCATTGCTCATCAAACCGGCAATCGGAAGAGATAGGGAATCAGCGAAGTCTTCGCTTACAACGGAAATGCCCCCTTTATTTTCAATTACCCTATTCACTGCATCAGCCATCATTTTTGAATCATAACCAACGACGACGATATTGTGAGAGTCATGGGCAATTGATGAAGCAATAGCTCCTTTTTTAAGACCAAATCCTTTAATGAATGCATTGGCAACATTATTTTTACCATAACGGTCAACTACAGCGATTTTTAACACATCTGCATAAATATCCGGCTGCACCTTACCGTCAACACAATACAGATTTGCAGTAGTTTTTTGTGTGAATAATTCACCATTAAAGCATTCAATAACATTTACCCTACATTCATCGCCATCATATAAAACATCAAAGTCTTCCGGCTGTTTTTTGGAGGCATTCATAGTATCTTTAAATGTTATATCTCCCACATCAAATGAAACATCCTCACCATCGAAAACGCATTCACCGGCAACATAAGTTTTTAAAATGTTGAAATCATTTAAATTATCTATGATTACAAAGTCCGCTTTTGCTCCGGTTACAATAGCACCGGCATCCAGGTTGTAATGCGCTGCAGGATTAACTGTTACCATTTCAATAGCTTTTATGATATCAACACCCAAATCACGTGCTTTTTTAATGGATTCATTCAAATGACCATTTATTAAATCATTTGGATGTTTATCATCACTTACAATAAAATCAAATATCGGAGAGTTTATTCTTCTTTCAAGCACTTCTGTAGGTATGATTCCAAAACTGTCCTGATTTTTCCAATAGTCCAACCTTTCATTAAAATCAAATAGTGCTTCCATATCCTTAGCAGATGAACCGTCACGAACCATAATTTTCATGCCTTTCTGCTTTTTAGTGATAGCTTCAGAAAAACTAATGCATTCATGATCAGTTATGATATATTGTTCCAAGTATTTATCCAATTCCCTGCCCGAAAGCAATGGGGCGTGACCGTCAATAGGCTTATTGTACTTTCTAGCCAATTCCAATTTCCTTAAAACTTCCTCATCACCATTAATAACACCAGGGAAATTCATCATTTCTCCCAAAGCAACAACTTCATCTTTTTTAAGTAAAAATTCAATCTCATCAGCATTTAAAACAGCACCGGAAGTTTCAAAACTGGTGGCCGGAACACATGACGGGGCAGAAAAATAAAAATTAAAAGGAACCTGACTTGCATTATCAATCATGAATTCAATACCTTCAATTCCACAGACATTAGCTATCTCATGAGGATCACAGACAACAGAAGTGGTACCATGCCTTACAGCGATTTTTGCAAATTGAGCTGGAGTCAGCATACTGCTTTCAATGTGGATATGGGAATCAATGAAACCTGGAACCAATAGTCCTTCAACATCAATTTCAGCATTTTCATCAGCAATAGGAACGATTTCTGAAAAGACACCACCATCAATAGTAATTCTGGCAGGATAGACAGAATCAGTTAAAACATCCAAAATATAAGCTGTAAAAGTCATTTTAATCCTCATGCAATGCATTATAAAGTAATGGCAAGAATGAACCGATATCAGTAACAATACCCACTACCTGTGCACTTCCCCTATCGGACAATTTAGTAACAGTGGACGGATTAATATCAACACAAATTGTTTTAACTCTTGAAGGAAGCATATTGCCTGTTGCTATTGAATGAAGCATTGTAGCTATCATAATAACCATATCCACCTGCTGAGCATACTTTCTCATTTCCCTTTGAGACTCAGTAGTGTCAGTTATTACATCAGGAAGAGGTCCGTCATCACGAATAGAACCTGCAAGTACAAATGGAACATCATTCTTAATACATTCATACATTATTCCGCCAGTCAGGGTTCCATCTTCAACAGCTTCCCTTATGGAACCTGAACGATTAATTTTGTTAATGGTTCTCATATGGTGAGTATGGCCATGGGCAACAATCTTACCTGTTTCCACTTCAATACCCAATGAAGTACCGAATATATTGGATTCCATATCATGAGTGGCCAATGCATTGCCTGCCATGATAACATCAATGTAACCTTCACGGACCAAAGCGGCCAAATATTTTCCTGAACCTGTGTGGACAATAGCAGGCCCCCCAACAATTCCTATTTTACCGCCTTTAGCCTTAATTTCTTTCATCTCTTTGGCAATACCTCTAATAATATTCATTAATGGTTTTTCTGAGGAAACATCACTGTTCATGAATTCGAATACCTGTTGTTCCTCCCTTGACCTGTGAGGAGGCGTGACTTTTACACCATCCAAACCGACAACAATCTTATCGCCCATCTTTACATCAGCTATAGGTTTTACAAAAGCGCGTTTAGCTTCCTCATCAACAACAACCAAACAGTCCATTTCAATATCTTCAACAGGAATCCAATTCCCGCCATAATAAATGTGGGTTGTGTGATTGGATGAAGAGTAAAAACCTTCAGGAGCAACTTTATCTTTTGTAGATGCCACCAACTGAACCTCTTTAAGCTCATCAATTGATGCACCAAGAACAGATAATTCATCTAAAATAGATTCCAGCAATTCGGGAGAATCTGCAGATACTTCAATTTTTGCTTTACTAATATCAGATTTCTTTCTACCAACATTAATTTCCAAAATATCAAATTCTCCGCCTTTGTCCATAATGATACCCATTGTCTTAGTTAAAGTCAATGAGTCGATAATATGGCCAGAAAGGCCAATAGTTCTTTTATACATATAATTTTTGCTCCATTTTTGTTAATATTATATATATGGTTAGCGGTGATATTTAATTGTATTGTTATGCTTGAAAAAAAAGAGAAAAAAGAAAAATAATAAATTAATTTTTTACCGGATTGGAATGCTTTTAAACACAACATATAATATTGCTATTATCTTGCTAATAGCATATACAAACCAATAAAATAGCTTAAAAACAATATAATAATCATGGATATTAAAGATGATATGAGAATTATATCTCTATTACTTCGCTCCAAAAAAAGAGTTGAGGTACTGCAATCATTAGAATTTGAAGATAAAATACCCTCAAAAATCAGTAAAGACATTGGGGACAACAGCAATCATGTATCCAAATATTTGAAAACCCTGAAAGATGCTGATTTAGTGGTATGTCTAAATGAAGAGGACAACAGATACAGGTTCTATAGCATAACAGATAAAGGCACATATTATCTAAATAAAGTAAAAGACAAATACGAATAAATCTATCCATTAAATTCCCTTTTTATTAAAAAATAAGATTAAACCAGTGATAAAAAGTCATATATGGCTTTTGCAGCACAGACTGCCGTATTTTCACCTAACCTATCGGTAGCAGTTTCAACTACATCTATTCCAACGACATTTTTATAAGACAGTGCTTTGATAACATCTTCAACTTCAGATGTGAATAAACCGCCGGGAGTGGGATTTCCAACAGCAGGCGCAATAGCCGGATCAAACACATCCATATCAATTGATAAATAAATAGGTGCATCGATATTTGTCAAATAATATTCAACAGCATCCATATGCTTATGCACATCCTTATTCTTAAAGGTTTGAATGTTATATGTTGACTTGACAAACTCTTCCTCTTCAGCAGATGATGACCTTATCCCAATCTGAACCAGATTCGCACCAAATTCATGAGCTCTTCTCATTACCGTTGCATGAGAGTACTTCTCACCGATGAAATCAAATGCCAAATCCCTGTGAGCATCCAAATGCACTACAGTCAAATTATCATATTTATCGGACAATGCTTTAATTACACCTATTGAAGCTGAATGTTCACCGCCAATAGTTATGGGTTTTACTTCTAAATCAAGCAATTCATTGACCGTATCTTCAACAATTTTACATGTGGCTTCGCAATTTCCCAAAACCACATTCACATCACCAAAATCATAAAAAGTAGTGTCGAGTGATGTCTTGAAGTTAATGTTATAATTTTCAAATCCGTAAGATGCTTCACGTACAACAATAGGTCCTAAACGTGAGCCTGAGTGATATGACGTTGTGCTGTCAAACGGAACACCGATTATGCCATATGAATCCTTTTCAATATTATCAAAATCAACTGCTTTGGAAAATGCAAATTTCCAGGGTTCGTAAGTATTCAATAGCATAATTCATCTAAAAAAAGAATAAGATTGAGAACTTATTTAGTTCTCATAATTTTCATGTTGCCTAAAGCTACAATGTATTCTACTTCAATACCTTCGCTAATAGCGTCTTTTAAATCTTCAGGCATTGGTAAATCTAAGGTTTCGTAACTTTCCATATCCATTAATTGAACATTGTCGCCTTGGATGGATAATACTTGACCTACTCTTTTATCAATAATAGGGATATCTACTTTAGTATCTACAGGTTTAACAATACTTCTTTTCTGGTTATCAAAAATACCTACTGCTTCTAATCTTGCTTTAGCAGCCCCGTGTTTACCTGGGGATGAGGTAGTTAAACTAGTGATTTTAGATGCTTCTCCACCCAATACAATATATTTTCCAACTTTTAATGTTTTAATCTCTACAACTTTAGTTGACATTAATTTTCCTCCATAAATTCCAGTATTTTATAATCTATAATAAGAATTATTTTAGATTAATTATAATTCTATTTTCTATTTTATATAAAGTATTCGATTAAGCAACTAAAATGAATGTAACTGCCAAGAGAATTGTCATTAAAAAAACCCAAAATACAACAAATATTTTTTTAATGTCGCTTTCACCTTTAGTGATATAGGACTCGCCCTTAATATCTGACGTTCTTTTTCTAGTATTTTTATATTCATCATCATTTCTTAAAAAGTTATAAAAAGCTCTGCATATAAAAACAAAGGCAATTATTATAACCCCAGAATAAACAATATTCATTCCAGGCTTTATTAACATCACCACAGATGATAAAAGCAGCATTAACATTAAAAATAGAACTCCCGTAATTACCAATGATACGTATTTATTAAAAATCATGATTTTATATTTAATATAAAGTACATTATAAAACTTGGTGGTGAAATAGAAAAATCAATCTGAAGATTTGAAGATTTCTCATATCCCTAAAGAATTTTATTTATTTTATTTAAATACCAATTAATTCAAATATTGTTTTATTAAAAAAAGTTTCAACAATGCCCAAACATGAGGATTGTTGAAAATCATAATCCTATATTAGATAGAAAGTATATATTTAAAATTAGTGATAGAATGAAAATAGCTATTGTTAGTGGAAAAGATGAAGGACCGACAAAATTGAATGCATTTGACAATGCTTTAAGTGATGCCGGAATCGGTGATGTGAATTTAATTAAAGTATCAAGCATGCTTTCTGGAAACACCGAAATTAAAGATTTGCCAACCCTTAAAGCAGGATCAATGGTAAATTGCGTATTGTCTGAAATTACATCAGACAATCCGGGCGATGAAATAACTGCAGTAATAGCAGTAGCTATTGGAGATGAATTAGGTTGCGTTGTTGAAACAACAGGAATTAACAAAAACCCCAATGAACTGATTGATGAAGCAAAATTCATGGTTACCTACATGATGGAAAAACGTGACGTCGAAATAAAAAATTTAATCGTTGAAAAAGCTACAGCAACAGTTAAAGAAATTGCTTCTGTTGTAGCGTCAGTTGTTTATTTGGAAGAGTGAAAATATGGATGCTAAAGATAAAAAAATAGCTACGGATTTGGCTTACGAAATAATAAAAGAAGTGAGTAGGGCAATAAGGCCTTATGCAGGAACCCCTGAGGCCGGCGAGAAAGTAAAAATAGGCGCTGATGGAACACCTACCTCATATATTGACATTATCGCAGAAGATACATTAATCAATATCCTAAAGAATGCTCCAGTATTATCCTACATCATCAGTGAAGAGGTTGGTGAATTAAAACTGGGAAAAGGAACAAAAAGAAGCATTAATCTGATAGAGGAATTAAAACGTGACGACATACCTGATGAGGAAAGGCCTAAATTCATATTCCTTGTTGATCCGATTGACGGAACAAGTAATGCAATCAAGGAAATACCTGCTTACGGTATTTCAATCGCTGTTGCTGACGTTCCAAAAGGAAGATTGGCTACTTTAGATGACGTTGAATTAGGTTTTATCAGCAATTTTGGAAATGGGAACTTCTTTGAAGCTGAAAAAGGCAAAGGATGCTGGTTAAATAATGAAAGGGTTCACCCCAGCAATGTCGTTAATTTCAGTGAAATGACATTGGGCGGTTTTACAAAAAGTGGAACCTCTTCAGCATCAAAATTAGTTGATAATGCTAGAAGAATGAGGGTTTTAGGTTCCGTAGTACTGGAATTATCCTATGTGGCAAGCGGAAGATATGACGCATTTCTTGATTTGAGGGGAAGCAGAATAATCGATATTGCAGCATCAAAATTAATTGTTGAAGAAGCCGGTGCAATCATAACCTCAAAACACGGTGAAAAATTAAATAATACATTAAGCATTTATGAAAAAGCTATTGTTGTCGCTGCAAATAATGAAATCCTCCACAAACAGATAATAAACATTCTAAATGATAACCAGGTAGACGTTATTGGAAAGGTAGGAATTGCAAGTCGTATCGACCAGGACAAAGCCATATTATTCACTGCAAAAATTGTTGATTACCTTTTAACGAATGGCGTTGAAGTAGTTATCGAAAAAAGACTGGCCAGCAAACTTGAAGAGTTAAAAGAAAACCCAAAACTTAATAAGATAATTGAAAAAATAATTAAAAACTCTCCCGAAATGTCCGAATTCCTTAATGATTTAAATTTAAATATTGACTTTAGAAAAATTGCAAAAGACATGAATGAATTCAACTGCGATATGGCAGTCGTTTTAGGCGGTGACGGAACATTGCTTAGAGCACAGGCAAAACTTAAGGAAGAAACCCCATTGCTTGGAATAAACATGGGAACCGTTGGATTTTTAACTGACATTGAAGTGTCTGAAACATTCAATGCACTAAATCAAATCCTTAAAGGAGACTATTATAAGGAAAAAAGATCCAAACTAACGGTTTCACACGAAAACCACACATTTAATGCAATGAATGAAGTAGTTATAATGACCAACAAGCCTGCAAAAATGTTGCATTTTCAAATCCAGGTGGACGGAGAAATTATTGAGGAAGTCAGGGCAGACGGACTCATTATTTCCACGCCAAGTGGTTCTACTGCTTATGCAATGTCTGCAGGAGGCCCTATTGTTGATCCAAGACTTGGTGGATTCATCATCATACCAATCTGTCCATACAAGTTAGGCGCCAGGCCGTTTATTGTATCAGACAATAGTGAAATAACTGTAAAACTACTTAAAAAAGGTAAAAGTGCAGTATTTGTTATGGACGGACAGATTAACGAAGAAGCAGATTATCTTGAAGAAATCAAATTCAAAAAAGCAGATAAAGATGTTTATTTCATAAGGACAAGTACCAAATACTTCTATGAAAGAGTTAAAGACAAATTAAGTGAAGGCGGACTCAATAAACAAGAAAGGTGCCTTTAAATGAAGATCCTTGTAATGGATTTAACCCACGGAGGAGTTAAAATTGCAATAAGCCTTGCAAAAAAAGGCGAAAAGGTTTACTGCCATGACATCTATAACACACTGAAAGATATTGATAAGCAGATGCTTGAGATTTATGATGTGGAATTAATTCAATTGGAAGATTTAAACGAATTCAAAGGCAATTTAAAAGTCATATGTCCAGTTCATTTACCTTTAAGCAATGAAAACATAATGAAATACAATCCGGATTTAAACTATACATTCATTACACATCACCAATCCATTGCAGAAATATTGGCTGATTGGGGTCAGGATATAGATAAAATAGAAATAACTGGAGTTAAAGGAAAAACCAGCTGTGCATTCATGCTTAAAGAAATATTGATTGATTATAATCCCTTGCTTTTATCCAGTTTAGGTGCCATAATTTATGAAAACAAAAAGGAAACTATTTTGCAAAAAAACATTTCAATTACCCCTGCAAACATCAAGGAAAGCATTGATTTAGCAGACAAATTTGCCAACCCCATCTGTAATGGAAAAAATAAGAATCAGATTTACGGCTGTGCCATTTTTGAATCATCCCTTGGTGCGACAGGAATTGGCGATGTTGGTCTTTTAACAAACATTATTGAAGATTACCCCATCGCCAAAAACAGATTATCTGCAAGCATCGCCAAAAAACAGATATTTAACTGCAATATCGTTTGCTGTGAAAAAGAATCCCTTGATATGTATTATAATGAAATAACTCATGAAAAAATCAACTCATTTAGTTTGGAGGATAAAGCAGCCAATTTATATGTCAATGCTGTTGATTATTCACTTGATGAAACAAGAATTGAAATCATATATAATGATATTAAAACCAAAAATGGAGAAGTGATTAACGGAGAAATAACAGTCAAAACATTTGCTCCTGGCTCTCACCACGTTTTAAATGTCTTGGGAGTTGTTGGAACTGCACTGTCACTAAATATGGATGAAAATAAAATCATCAATGGCTTAAAGAATTACAAAGGAATACCTGGAAGAACAAATAAGAAAAATATTGAAAACATAACTGTTATTGAAGAAATCAATCCAGGCATCAACACAAAAGCAATTGAAGCATCAATCAACATGCTGCCTGACGATTCTTCATACGTCATTTCAATTGGGGGAGATTATGGAATAACCTGTGAGGAAATTGATGAAAACTCAGTTGCAGAACTGATTAACAACTCAAATGAAGATATCATATTAACCGGCGAAGTAGGCAGAAGCATTTTAAATAAGGTTAATGGAAAAATCAAATTTATAGCCAATCCAAATAAAGTATATGATTTTGCAGTTGAAAACAATAAAAATCTACTTTTCATTTATAGATCAGATTATAAAAAACTGTCAAAACGATGATAATAACTAGTTAACAACAAAATAATGTAATCTTATTTTTACTAAAAATGAAACATTTAATTATTATTAACAATAGAGTATATGATGTAACTTTAAATTAGTTATAAGTTAAAACTTATATCTAAATAAAAAAAATAAAAATTTCCCAATACTTTTATTTTTTATAAAATTGGAGACGATAATTTTGATAGTTGGAACAAGAGGTAGTCAATTAGCACTTGCACAAACCAAGCAGGTTTGTAATGATTTATCCAAAATAACTGGAGAAAAAATTGACATTGAAATTATTAAAACAAAAGGAGATAAAATTACTACTTCCCAATTATACAACATGGATTCTAAAGGCCTTTTTACTAAAGAATTAGATATTGCACTATTAGAAGAAGAAGTTGATTTTACAGTACACAGTTTTAAAGATTTGCCTACAGAATTGGATGAAGACTTAGAAGTTATTGCCGTCCCGATACGTGAATCACCACGTGAAGTATTAATATCTGAAAAAACTTGGGAAGAGCTGGAGCCAGGCTCCAAATTAGGAACCAGCAGCCTCAGACGTGAAGCATTCTGCAATCACTACGATAAAGGATTTGAACTTAAGCCGATTCGAGGCAATATCGAAACCAGAATCAATAAAGTCCTTGAAAGTGATTTGGATGCAACGATAATGGCTGAAGCAGGACTGAAAAGGCTAGGTTTAACTGAAAATATTAAAACGATATTTCCACTTGACTACATTACCCCTCCTGCAGGACAAGGTGCACTGGCAATAATAACAAGAAAAGATTCAGATAAAAAGCATGTAATATCAAAATTAAATGATTATACATCAATGCAGGAAGTATTGGCTGAAAAAAAAGTTTTAGAAGAATTGGGCGTTGGCTGTCAATGGCCAATTGGTTCTATAGCACAAATGAAGAATAAAAAATTTCATATTTACTCAATATTGTTAACCCAAGATGGAGAAATCCTAAAAGAACAGAGCGAAACCGGTTCAATTAAAAATGCTGTTGAATTGGGTGCTAAAATTGGGAGAGTATTCGAGGATTATGTATAAGTGGAGGAATTAAAATTGAGAACTGTTAATGTAGGAGTTATCGGAGTAGGAGCAATGGGTGAAAACCATGTTCGCGTATACCATAAATTAAAAGAAGCTAATTTACTTGCCGTTTCTGATGTAAGTGAAAGAGCACTCAAAAAAATTGAAAGAAAATATGGTGCGAAAGGTTACAATGATTATGGCGAACTACTTAAAAATCCAGAAATCGAAGCGGTCAGTGTTTGTGTTCCAACTACTTTGCACCACGCAGTTGTGATGGAAGCCATTAAAAACAAAAAACACGTGTTAATTGAAAAACCAATAGCATTCACATTAAAAGAAGCAGAAGAAATGATTGCTGCTGCAAAAGAAGCAGGAGTAATTCTTGCAACAGGACATGTCGAAAGATTTAATCCTGCTGTTCAAAAAGCTAAAGAACTTATTGAAGATGGAGTTATTGGTGACATCGTATCTGCATTTGCAAAAAGAGTAGGACCAATCCCTCCAAGAATAAAAGATGTTGGAGTATCAATAGATTTGGCTATACATGATTTAGACATAATGAATTACTTATTTGACGCTAACATCATGCAGGTATACGGTACAATGAACAGTGTACTTGAAGATTGTCAGTTTGAAGATCATGCAGAAATTATGGTAAGTTTTGACAATGAATCAACAGGAATTATTGAAGTGAACTGGTTAACGCCATATAAAAGAAGAGAACTTGAACTTACCGGAACCGATGGAATTATCTCTGTAGATTACATTAAGCAAAGCATTGATGTTTATGGAAAATTTGCACAGGATATTGAAATCAGGCATGAAGAACCATTAAAAGATGAATTAAAATCATTCTTAAATGCTGTTGTTAATGAAGAAGAGCCAGAAATCACTGGTGAAGATGGACTTAAAGCTCTTAAACTAGTTATAGCAGCAAATATGTCATCTAAAGAACATAGACCAGTCAGTTTAGATGAACTTGAGGAATAGTGATACTATGAAAACTAAATTAATTCAAAAAGCTCAAGAACTCAGACAACACGGATTTACCACCGGAGAAATTGCTGACGAACTGAATGTCAGTATGGACACTGCCAGATGGTTAACTCTTCAAAAAGCAGAAGAGGAAAAGGTCGATGCGCCAGTTGACTTTGCAATTAATTGGAACAGCATTGGTGGAAATTCAACACGTTTAAGTTATGTTTCCGGAGCTTTAAGCGATATGGCTCTTTCACATGGTGAAGCAGATGTTGTTTTGGGAATTGCAGTTAGTGGAGTTCCTTTTGCAACAGTAATGGCTGACTTTTTAGAAGACATGAGCGGAGTAGATACATCAATTGCTATTTTCCACCCAAACAAACATAGAAAAGACCAGGATAAAACCGATGATGAAGGTACCATGAGTACCAATTTTGGAAATGTTGAAGGCAAAAAGGTAGTTATCGTTGATGATGTCATTACAAGCGGAAAAACTGTTCGTGAAGTAATTCACACTGTAAAAGACCATGGCGGCGAACCAACATGCGTTACAGTTTTAATCGATAAAGCAGGCCTTTCAGAAATTGAAGATGTTCCTGTAGAATCCTTAATTAAAGTTAGTAGATTATAAATATCTACTTCCACTTATTTTTTAAAAACCACCACCCATTTTTAAAAACATTAATAGTCAATTTTTTAGAAAAAAGAGCGAATATTCCTTAAAATAATAAGATTAAAGATAATTAACATTAAATTAGAAAAAAAGATAATAATTTAGAAAAGTAGAAAATCTACAAATCCAAATCAAAATTTCGCACACGAATAATTAAAAAAAATACGGATTTTTTTAATTTTCAATATTATTTTTGTATTGATTAGTATTTAAATATTATAGTCATCTAAAAATTACATCATGAGAACAAAAATTCAATATAGTTATAAAAGACATAAATCACCAAAACAACAGCAATAACTGTCTGAATTGGAATTAAAATGCTAAAAATCCAGCTATTGAATATTTGTGAAACTTCCACTGAAGCGATGGCCGTAATGACAAATGGAAATGTGAATGCAGAATAGCTTGGATAGAACTTCAATTTTCTATATTCAATTACTTTAGAAAGTGCAAACAAGAAAAATACGAAGGCAATGGAATACAATACCATTAAAAATCCGTTTGAAATAACATTGACAGAATTGGTATATCCAACAATTAAAATGCTCATAACGGCCGTGAAAATACAAATCAATGGCTTATTTGCATCCGATTCATTAGGATATCTTAAATACCTATAAATTACCAGAGGCAAAGTAATCAGCATTGCAATAAATCCGAACAGGAAAAATATGAATCCGATTTCAGACAGCCCATGGACATGGGCAGTAATGGCTCCCATGGTTATTCCAATAAAGACTATCCAGTAGCTGGGATAGACCACAGTTATATTAAAATCACGCACAATATAACGATAGGTAAACCAAATTATCAATAGAATATGAAGAGCCACACCCAAAATCCAAACACCTATTGCCAAAGTTCCATCAAATGCATTGATGTATGTAGATAAAATCATCAAAGCCATTGAAAAAGTTCCGGAATTTGACAGAATAATCGGGTTTGAAAGATCGTCCCTAATAACATCCGGGTAAAAAACCAATTTCAAAACAAGCATTAAAATCAATATTGCGCCAACAACACCACAAACTAATTTAAAAATAGGGCCATATGCCTGTAAAAGATTACCCAATGATAAAATAGCTAAAATCAGTCCGGAAATTGGAATCGGCAGCTTTTTAATAAAATCAATGCTCATCTGTAAACCACATTTTCGTTAATTAATATAGTATTTATCAAATGATGTTAATTAACTTTGTTTCCACAATTCATACAGAAAATGTCCCCTTCTTTTATTGTTTCGCCACAATTAGGACATTTCAATCCATCATCTTTTAATTTAAAACCACAGGATGTGCAAAATATGTCATCTTCATGAATAACTGCACCGCAGTGGGGACAGGACGGGGATTCATCAAACTTGGTTCCGCAATTTGTACAAAATACGGCATCTCCCTTTTCAGCATGGCCGCAATTCTTACAGGTTTTAGTCTGACCGCTTTCAATCTGGAAAACATTATTTGAATTGGAAGTATCACCCAAAACAGGTTTTGAATAATCGATTCCTTCTTCGATTTCTAAAACCAAAGACTGCATAACGGCTATCCTTTTGTCATCGGCAGGATGTGTAGAGAAAAAATCAAAGTTATTGGCATTATGGCCGCTCATCTTTTGCCAAAATTCAGGAACTCCAGTAATATCATAACCCGCCCAGTGAATTATAAGCATACCAAGACGATCCGCTTCAAGCTCCTGGTCTCTGCCCCACGGATTCAATAATAAAAACTGAGAACCCAAACTGACCGTATTTACAGCGGCCCTTGTTAAACTTCCCACTTCACCCAAACCAATCAAGTCAAAAGCAAAGCTTCCAACCCAGGATACTGTGGCCAGAGTGTTGTGGGTATTTTGGGCACTGACCCGAGTTCTTGTATGGTCAAGCAATGCATGAGCCATTTCATGGCCTAAAACAAAAGCCAATTCCTCTTCGTTTTTTGCAATAGTTAAAATTCCTGAAAATACCGCTATTTTTCCTCCAGGCATGCAGAATGCATTGACCGTATCGTCTGAAAGCAAATGAAATTCCCAGTCATAATAATCCTCAACATAATCAAGCCTTCCAATAGAGGACAAATAATCGTAAACTGCATTAATCAGATTGCGGGCAACCTTATAGATTAACTGGCCTTCAGGAGAATCATCAATGATTTTAGCCTTATTTACAATTTTATAATACTCGCTGTAACATTCCTCTAAAAACTTGTCGTCATTGACCTTGTCATAATGTTCCTTTCCAGTGAACGGATTTAATGCACTTCTATCATCCTTAGCCATAATATATAATATTTTTATAGAACAATATAAATTTAGTTATTAACATGTTACTAAACTCATTACTGGAATATTCCAGTAACTGCCGAAAAAATAGTTTTTTAAATAAAATCAAAATCAAAAATCTTGAATTTCTCTAATTTTCTCATTTAATTTTTCTTTAATGATTTTAACACATTCTTCCCCACCATCATCGAGACGAAACGGATCATCATTTGATACATCACAATTGGCCAAAACATCACCAACGCCAAGAGTTTCAGCCACATCTATGCCTTTATTTTCAAGTATTTTATTTACACAACCACCATCACAGCCGTTGACTGCAATTATAGGATATTTCTTAAGCATTTCATTGTTTTCACCTGCAATGTCGGCAGATGTTGAACCCATACAGATTGATATGACATTTTCGTTTTCTTTTCTGCAATCACCAACAGCAACACGTGACACCAGTCCGTTTGGACTCATGCCGTTGCAAGGAGCCAAAGCTATTTTATCCACCATTTTTTCACCTTAATATTTAATACATTAAAGAAGTATATAAATATAAAGTGATTATTATGAGTGTACTTGTAGCATATTATTCAAGAACAAACGTGACAAAAAAAGTCGGCGATGAAATTGCAGGACTATTGGATGCGGATGTAGAAGAAATCACATCCAAAGTTAATTACAATGGTAAAATAGGCTATATGCGCGGAGGAAAAGATTCCATTTCTGAAAAAATCATAGACTTGGAACCTTTAAAATTTAATCCTCAGGATTACGATTTGGTATACCTTGGAGTTCCCGTATGGGCAGGAAAAGCGGCAAATCCTATGATTTCTTATATTAAACAAAACGAAGGCAAATTCAGCAATGTGAAATTCTTTGTAACTGCCGGAGGAAGCGGATTTGAAGGTACCTTTAAACAAATGGAAGATTATGTCGGCAAAGCTCCATTGAAAACATTAGCCCTTAAAACCAAAGAAGTTAAAAACGGAGAGTTTAAGGCCAAATTGGATTCATTTTTAGAATAGCCAGATTCTTTTTTTAAGACATTATCCACCACCATTATCTAAACCTTAACAATCATATTGAAAAGTGATAATTTAGTCAACCTAAACCAGGTCTTTTGAAGCTTTTTTACCTAAAACATACCACAAGTACAGACATAATGCATTATCAGCGACCATTATCAATCCCTGAGCAATATCATTAATCATACCATGCACCGCAAGTTGAATTCCGGCCAATAGAACGACTGTATACAATGCAGATATTCCGAAAGATGCAATACATTTTCCCCAAGAAATCCTGCCTTTTCCATAGCAAACATAAATGTTCCATATTCCAACAGGTAAAAACAGTATTATTGCTGTGAACAATCCTGGATTATATCCTATAATGAAATATGCCCTTAAATGCACTATTGCATTGACCAGCATGAATATTGCAAAAGAAGGTGCGATTCCTTTATATTTTCTTGACAGATATGCCAAAATAGGAGCCACAATCCAAATTGCACCTATATTACATGACAAATAAGCCAATTCCGAAACATTTCCACCCATAAGAGAAGTCATGAGTTTTGGAAAGGCCATTGTAGTGCCAAATAAATCAATTCCATATTCTTCAACATTGTGCAGCATATAACAGACTACAGAAATCCATGCAAGCCAAGAAGGGTCTCCTAATCTTTTGATATTCAAATCAACTCTAAACAAATCCGTTAAAAATGCAATTAGTATCAATACTATTGCTGCACCCAATCCCATCCAGGGCCAAACCTGGAAAAATAAACTATATGCCATAATATCTCCTCAAAGAAAACATCTGTTTAAAAATATTTAAAAACATCATAATAAAATTTATCATGACATGAAAGTGTTTTCAATGAAATGATTTTATATGTGTATTTTAATATTTTTCCATATCTTTCTGCCTTCATAGGTTATTTCCGGATCAGCACCATTTGTTACAGTTTCCTTTGTAATGACAACTTTCCTGATGCTATCATCGGACGGAATCTCATACATGATGTCGGTCATTACATTTTCAAGAATGGCCCTGAGTCCTCTGGCACCAGTATCCCTATCCATGGCTTTTCTTGCAACTTCCCTTAAAGCATCCTCTTTGAAATCAAGTTCAACACCATCATATGCAAAAAGTTCCCTATACTGCTTTACAATAGCTGATTTCGGCTCCGTCAGAATGTTTACAAGCGCATCCTCATCAAGAGGTTCAAGGGTTACGACAACAGGAACACGGCCCACCAACTCAGGAATAATACCAAATTTGACAAGATCCTGAGGCTGAATTTCCTCAAGCATTTCAGAACTGACCGCTTCAGCATCACCCCTGATGTCTGCATTGAATCCTATGGATTTCTTCCCTATACGACCTTCGATAACATTGTCCAGCCCATCGAATGCACCACCACATATGAACAGGATATTGGTTGTATCAATGCGTATGACTTCCTGCAGCGAATGTTTACGGCCCCCTTGTGGAGGGACGCTTGCCATAGTCCCTTCAATAATTTTAAGAAGTGCCTGCTGAACACCCTCACCTGAAACGTCCCGTGTAATGGATGTATTCTCTGCTTTTTTGGAAATCTTGTCTATCTCATCCAGATAGATAATGCCCCTTTCAGCCTTTTCAATATCATATTCCGCAGCCTGAATAAGCTTGAGAAGGATATTTTCAACATCCTCACCTACATATCCCGCTTCAGTCAGAGTCGTGGCATCGGTTATTGCAAATGGCACATCCAACATCTTTGCAAGAGATTGTGCCAGATATGTCTTTCCACAACCTGTGGGACCAATTAGCATGATATTGCTCTTTTGAAGTTCAACATCAGAACTTTCCTCCATATTTATTCTCTTATAATGATTATATACGGCAACAGAAAGCGCCTTCTTTGCAGATTCCTGGCCTATAACATATTCATCCAGAAAGGCCTTTATCTCTTTTGGCTTGTGAAGATTGAACTCCCCATCACTAGAAACCGTCATATTTTATCCCCCAATTAATTTTTTGAGACGCACCGTTTGATTGAATCATCAATAATGGTGCAGATTCCCATACAATTATTCACGATTTTCGACAACACAGTCAATAAGTCCATATTCCATAGCTTGATGTGGCGTCATCCAGTTATTGCGTTCACAGTCGACATAAACCTCATCGTAATCCTTATTGGTATTATCTGCCAGAATTTTAATGAGATTGTCCTTTATGCGGAGCATATGCTTAACATCGATTTCCATATCCGTAGCCTGACCATGAGTTCCTCCAAGTGGCTGATGGATCATGATTTCAGAATTTGGAAGTGCATATCTCTTTCCTTTTGCACCTCCCGCAAGAAGAAATGCGCCCATGGATGCTGCCATGCCAACACATATTGTCGATACATCACATTTGATATAATTCATAGTGTCAAAAATAGCCATTCCTGCGGTTACACTGCCTCCCGGACTATTGATATAGAGATTGATATTTTTATTTGAATCCTCTGATTCCAGGAAAAGAAGTTGCGCCACAACAAGACTTGCCGCAACATCATTAATCTCGCCGCCAAGGAAAATGATTCTTTCCTTAAGAAGCCTTGAATAAATATCATAAGCTTTTTCGCCACGATTCGTAGTCTCTATCACTGTAGGTATTAATGCCATATCATCCCCCCATACATAATGTGACATATTTATTGTCACGGAAATTCCACAATCCATTAATCTTATTTAATAGTTACTTGGTTTCTTAAGTATTTAAAACAATTAAAGTTGAAGCTTTACCTAAAAATTAACGATTGAAATTTCCAAAATGAGATATAAATCGAATTTAAAAAGAAGAATTTCTAACATTAGAGAATATAATGGACTAAAAAGAAATAGACGAAGGAAATCTAAACGATCACTTGTGCGGGAAATATTTAAGCAATTATTTTTCTTCATATACTCCCCCAGGTTTGTTGTCTTTGAAGTACAAAAAATAAAAGGAGTTGAGAAAAATTTAATCTCAACCAGAAATGGTAATTTTATTTGCAATATTGGAGCCATTATAACTTGATGTTATGATGTATTGGCCGGCCATTAAGTTAATGTTTAATTTGGCTACTCCATCACTGCCCGTAACTCTATTATAGAGCACTCCGTTAATGTTGAACTGTACGGATTGACCTGCATAAGGCTTACCCTGACCGTCAACAAGTGTAGCAGCGAACTTGGTACCGTCACGATATTTCATTGTAATGTCTTTAGCAGTCAATACTGGTAAGACCTTAATGTTGTTTGCAACTTTGCAGCCATTGTATTCTGCAGTAATTACATAATCACCCGCAGGCAAGTTAATGGATAATTTAGCAATACCGGATTCATCAGTTTGGCGAGTGTAGAATACACCATTGATGTTGAATTTTACATCCACACCCTTACCAACAGCTTTACCGTCAGCACCTAATATTTTAACAGTGTATTGGGTGCCGTTTCTATAGTATTTGGTAATATCCTTGTTTTCAGTAATGGTAGATAAGATAGTAATGTTATTAGCTGCCATTTCACCGTTTGCAGGGTTTATTGCAGTGATTACATACTCCCCTGCTGGTAAGTTAAGGTTTAATCTTGCTTGGCCTTTTTCACCGGATACTTTACGATCATACATTACACCGTTAATGTTGAATCTAACGGTAGTTCCATCAGCCAAGTAGTTGCCTTCACTGTCTTTAAAGGTTGCATAGTATTGAGTGCTGTTTCTACACATTTTTACGACATCAGTACCGTTTACAGTAGGCAATATGATTACAACTGAGTTAGCGGTTTGATTATCGACTGTTACGATTACATTGTAGGTGTTACTTGGTAAACCTAATGCCATGCTTGCGGTACCGTTTGCATCAGTGGTTCTAGTGTAGTCCACTTTATTAATATTGATTTTAACTGTTTTATTTGCTAAAGGATTACCTTCATAATCAGTTACGGTTACAACAAATCTTTCAGAACCTTTGTAGTACTTGGTTACGTCAGGAGCTAAAATAATGTCTGATGTATCCTCATTTACAGTTACAGAAACTTCTGTTTCCATGGAGTTGTACTTATCATCACCAGAGTAAGTTACAGGAACAGTAATATTTCCAACAGGCAAATCAGAGATTTTAACTGTAGCAGTACCATTCTTAACTGGAACCGTCTCATTACCAACAGATACAGTACCAGTAGCATCAGACGGTAAAGTCACAGTAACAGTAGCGTTTTCACCTTCAGTAACTGCAGGAGCATCAATGCTGATTGTAGCATTTTCCTTAGGCTTAGGATTAACAACAATATCAACACTAGCAGAAGCACCATTGTAATTCTCATCACCAGCATAAGTTACACTAGCAGTGACATTCTTAGTCAAACCAGGAACAGTAACAGTAGCAATACCCTTCTTAATAGGAGCACTATAAGTTTTACCACTCACAGCAACAGTTACATTACCAGTAGCATCCTTCAAACCAGAAACAACAACAGAAGCATCCTCACCAACAGTAATTGGATTAGCAGCAGCACTAATCGTCAAGTTTTCTTTAGGAGGAACCGGCTTCTCATTAACAGTCACAATAATACTAGTCTCAATTGAATTATATTTATCATCACCAGAGTAAGTAATAGGAACAGTAGTATTTCCAACAGGCAAATTAGTTAAAACAGCACTAACAGTACCATTTTGAACAAGAACAACCTCATCACCAACAGTTACACTACCAGTAGCATCACTAGGTAAAGTCACAGTAACGGTAGCGTTTTCACCTTCAGTTATTTCAGGAGCATAAACGATGATAGTAGCATTTTCCTTAGCTTTAGGATTAACAGTGATATTGACTGCAGTTGAAGCGGAATTGTATGTTTTATCTCCGGGATAATTGACATAAGCAGTTACATTTTCAGTTAAACCTGGAATACTAACAGTTGTTTCACCATTCTTGATTGGTGAGATGTATGTTTTTCCGTTTACTATAATGGATACATTGCCTGTTGCATTTTCCAAACCAGCAACTACAACAGTTGCATCTTCACCAACCACAATTGGTTCTGCACTGGCATGGATAGTTAAATTCTTTTTAGTTGGTTCCGGTGAAGGATTTACAATGATGTCAACACTTGTGGAAGTTGGATTGTATGTTTCATCTCCAGCATAATTTACATAAGCAGTGGTTGTTTCTTTTAGTCCAGGAATAATGATGTTGGCTGTACCTTTTTCAATAGGGACAGAATAAACGCCGTCACCAGCACGAACACTGATATTACCTGTTGCATTTTCCAAACCAGTAACTACAACAGTTGCATTCTCACCAGAAGTAATTGGTTTTGCAGTAGCACGGATAGTTAAATTTTCTTTAGGCAGAATAGGCTTTTCATTGACGGTAACTGTAACAATAGTTGAATTCTCAGCATAAATGCCGTCGCCGCCAACTTTAACAAGAATAGAGCCAGTTCCTTCTTTCAAAGCAGTAACAACACCATTAAAATCAACACTAACAACACCTGACTCATCAGGAATGTATGTAACATCCAAACCACTAGGAACAGTAATAGCAACAACAGCAAACATGTCACCAACTAATAAATTCAAAGTAGAATTATTAACTGATACACTAGCATCATTCAAACTAACAGTAACATCAATAGTCTTGTTATCGGCAGTAGCATAGTTATCATCACCTGCAAAACTGACAGTAACAATAGCACTACCTTCAGCTAAAGCAACAATCTTACCATTTTCAACTTTAACAACAGAAGAATTACTTACAGTGTAAGTTAAATTACCCACATCTCCAGGAGTCAAACTAGCAAAATCACTAACAGCATCATTTACTTTCAAATCAAATGTTTCATTACTTATAGTAATTTCAGTTGGTGCTTTATTTACTGTAATATCAGCTGTTTTGGTTATGCTATTATGATTATTGTCTGTTATTGTTGTAACACTTAAAGTGTAGCTGCCTACATTCAGATTAGAAACATAAATCACACTGCCATTAACCTTGACAGATGCATTCGGATGATCAACGACTTCGGCACGAACATCCGTTGCATTATCGTATGAAAATGTAGTGGAACCCGTGCCTTTATAATCAAATATGATGTCATTGATTTCCAAGGATGAATTGGCCTTAAAGACTGTAAAATTATAAACGGCAATTCCAGGAACTGTAAATTCATCTCCGGAATAATTCAATTCGATTGAGTAATCGCCAGCATTCAAATTTTCAACAGTGCAACTTACTGTTTCATTGACAAATATGCTGTCCACAATAGTCTCCATATTTAATTTGATGGTTACATAACCTGTTCCATTCATGGTTGCTTTTATTGTTTGAGTCTGATTGTAAGTAATATTTTTGACATCAAATTGAATATTGGGCTTTTTCATGACTTTAAAGGAATTGGTTGTGGTTGTTGCCGGCACATATATGAAAGCAATATTCAGGCTTATGTCCTTTGCATATTCGGTGTAATCATTTGTCAGTGTTGCCTTGTATGATTTTCCGGCAGTCACATCAAGCTGTACGGATGCAGTGCCTTCATCATTAAACTGTATATCCACTATTGTTTTATTATCCACATTCAGGGTTGCCCTGCCACTAAAATTGGAAGGTTCTGTTATGTTGATTTGAGCATTTTCACCTTCAGTATAATTGGAAATTTCAGCCATTAAATCAGTGGCCATAAAAATTTTAATAGGAGCCAACAAACCCATCTCTCCTTTATCATTACGGATGTAATCCCCAATATCATTGATATCAATGTCGACGATATTGATGCCATCAACATTGGAGTCCAAAATATGTACATAATTGCCGTCCAGTACGTAAAGGACTTTTCCAGCATCCTGAGCATCACTGTCTGTAAAGTTTGAAGTCATTATGCTTAAAGTGGAGTTGCCTGTTATGAAGATTGCTCCACCCAAACCGTTCTGGTCTGCATGGTTGTTTGTGAAGCTGCAGTTAATTATGGTTAGGTTGCTGTGGCTTTTAACAGTGATTGCTCCTCCAACATCATGATTTTCGCCGTTGCAGTCATTGCTTTGTGCTTTACCGTTTATGAATGTTACATTTTCAATCACTACATTTGCTCCGTCGACAATTTGGAATATTCTGGCATTACACTTTCCGTCAATAGTGTAGCCGTTACCGATAATTTTTAAGTCCTTATTGATGATTACTCCATCAAAGGCTTCATCATCATAAGCTTCGTTGAAATAATAGTCTTGTCCCAGGGTTATACTGCCGGTTGCACCATCAATTATCCATTGCAATAGTTTATATGATGGTTGAGGATTATTATCCTCCACAACAGTAGTATCCTGGAATCTATCTACAGCATCATCACCGAATTTTGTTTCAGCATACATTTTGTTGTTTGTTATGACTGCTCCTTCCTTATTGACCTTTACCGCATAATCATTTGTAGTGTTTATGGTGTTGAATTTTATTGTGACGTTAACATCATTTACGGTTATGGTGCCACTTATTATATTGTTTGTAATGTTTGAGTATTTGGAACCTGAACTTAGTTCTATTGAACCTATTGTATTGTTATCCACGTTTGCCGGAGAGGATACTGTTAATTTATTTTTCACAACATTATTTTCAAACACCCCATTTCTTATTGTCACGGAACTGAATGTATTGTTGTGCGCATCTGCCCCGTTTTGAATCATGCTGGTGGAACCGTCAACCGTGTTATTATATGCCACAGAATAGGAATCCAGAATAATACCTGAAGCGTTGTAAAAATTACTGTTCATTACTGTAGCGTATTGGCCGGCCTTTATGTTCATGCTGGCATATACATTCACGCCATCGATTGTGGTGTGGTCCGCATTGATGTTTTCTATAGGGCAAGCATCAGGATAGCCGGTTTTAATGATGGAATTCTTTATGGTATTGTTGGTACATGTCACTACATACTCATCATACGGCATGTCATATACCTCATTTGGACATTCTAAAGTTATGAGAGGTCCAATTTTTCCCTGACCCTCAATTTTTGAGTTTATGAAAGTAAAATTGCTGGTCACATAAACAACAAGACAGCTGGCCTGAGTGTTTTCCGTAAAGATGGAACAGCTGTCGAGGGTTATGTCGTTACAATATCTTATGGAGGTATGGCCTGTTTCAGCACCGAGATTGAATGCACTTCTAACGGAAATATTTATGTTTTTAAGATAAAGCCCGTCAACGTTATAAATCCACGTTTGGGTATTGTTTATATACAGGTCTGATATGTTGGAGCCGGATGCACCCTCATTGATGATGAAACTGAATTTCGGTATGTTGTTTTCAGTGTCCCCGATGACGGTGTGCAGATTGATTACTGCATTTTTTTCGGAAGATATTATGTTGACCGGCTTGTTGATTACCAGATTGCGGTTCTTGTCGATGGTTCCATTGATATCCAGGATGTCTTTGGGATTAATGAAATCGGATAGGGTATTGTCAGTACCGTTAAATATCTCATCAACATTGCTGTTGTTTACTATGTAGGTTTTCGGTGCATAATAGACTGTGAATTCATTGCTTTTTGTGGTTGCTGAGAGGTATGTGCATGTAAGATTTCTTTCAGAATCGGAATAATATATGATGTCTGGAGTTGTTATTGTTGCGGTATATGATCCAAGGTCCAGATTCAGGTCTGCACTTGCATGACCGTTTGTAATTTCAATGCTGTATGTCTGATTGTTGACGGTCATATTTGCAGCACCTATGAAATTGTCTGGTTCGATTATAAGTGATGCATTTTTCCCTATGTCATAATCCGGAATATAAATTGCTGGATTGAGGTCATTTAAAATAGTAATTTGTGCTAATTGATCATTATTATCCCAGTCAGGTTCGTTATAAACATCTTTTTCATCAATGATGCTGTTTAAAATATATGCTCCGTCACCTCCCTGGATATAAATATTTTTACCGTTTGCGGCATTGTTATTTGTAAAATTGGTGCTGATTATATTTAAAGTGGAAAAATCCGAATATATTGCTCCACCGGATCCCCCTTCCGCTTTGTTGTTTTTGAGTGTGGAGTTAATTATGGTTAAATTACTGCGGCTGACATAAATCGCTCCGCCCATTCTTATCTGTGAGCCGAGATGTGACCTGGATTGGGCATGCCCATTTTCGAGGATTATGTTTTCCATTGTCACATTTGAATCATGTTCAATCAGAAATAATGTATCTCCATTGTTAGTTCCCCCGCTGATGCTATGTCCATTACCATGGATAGTCAAGGTTTTATCGTCGATTTTAAAATAAGCATCATCAGTTCTTGAATCGTAGATGTAGTCCTGGTTCAAGGTTACATTGGTTGTGGAACTGTTTATCATATCATCTAAAGCAGTGAATGAGTCATTGGTCACGACTTTAAAGTTTATTTCCAGATAAGGTTTGGTATCATCCCTTTCAAAAGCTTCTTCAGTAACGGAAATGAAATTCTTAAATCGTGCAGTGTATCTGTTGATATCTAACTCCATAGTGGTATTGCCCGTGCCTCCTGCAACCCAAACTTCGGTATTATATATTGTATTTGTTATGTTTACTGTTATTCTGCCTGTGAAATCATTATCTATTTCGCTAACGCTGATTAAAACTGGTGTTCCTACATAATTTACTGCTAAAATATAGGCATTAACTTCACTAGTCAGTAAATCTATATCTCTTTTGTCATCCAACCTTCTTTCATTGCCACAGTAATTAACAGCCACCTTATCTTCTATCATTGTGGTATTTATCACTGTAAGCCTAAACGGATTATCTTCTGTACCATAGTTATATATTGCCCTGTCATATTTCGCATTTTTATCGAATATTGAATTGATTATCTTTAATGTGCCTTCATTATTATAGATTGCCCCACCTTTTTCAGATTCTGCAGTGTTGTTGGTGAATTTACAGCCAACCACAGTTAATGTGCCTTCATTATTATAGATTGCTCCACCGTCCTGATAACTGTAAGCATTGCTGAGAATCAGGTTTTTCAATATTAAGGCGGCTCCATTATTAATCTCAAATATCCTGGAATCTAGTCTTTGGGCATCGATGGTGTGTCCTTTACCATCAATGGTTATTGTTCCGGAACCAATGGTAATTGCTGAGCCCTCTGCATAATATACGTCGTCACCAGCCAATTCAATCACCGCACCATCGTTAATGGCACTTTTAAGTTCGGTCCAATTGTTCACTGTTGTAATTCCTATGTCTTTCAGTTCATCGTCAGAAGCGATGGCCCCCATTTTCAAAGTATCTTCTAAATTATCTTCATCAATGACGGCATTATCATCAAATTCAACTGTATCTGTACTATTCGGCATAATCGCGCCTGTCAAATCATAAACTAATCCATCATCATTGCTCTCACTTGCTGCACTAACAGCACCAACTGTTAAAAAGAGCAAAACTAATGTTATCGATATTATTTTTTTATAATTTATTTTAACACATCCTGAATACAATTCTTTCAATAATTTTGTTTTTATTCAAACTATTTTTATTTTTATTGGAACATCTAATTAAATATTGCCGTCGATTTTGTAGAATCCGATAAAATAGTATGATTTTTTCGTGAATAACTTCTATCAAGAAAAATACTCCCACCCATTTATGAAAACTGTACGTTTTGCATGTTTTTCAGCATTTTAATAAAAATAATTTGTTTTTTCTCTTTTCATTTTAAAAACCTGGAAAACTTCTAATTCTTCACATTTTCCATCCAAATCATTTATAATGTCTTGTGGGTTTTCAGGATTATGACAGAATGGTTTAACTCATCCTAAGAATTGCCCATAAGTGAAAGTAGATAATTCTCTTCTTGCACAACCATTACATGCAGCAAACAAAAATAATGTATATGTTTAGCTTTTTTACTAGATTCTATGGCCGTTTAATATGGTACATCTTCAAATTCTATTGATTCATTTGGGGATGATGGTAACAGCATGAGATTCTGGTACAACAATGCCAAAAAATCTGTATAATGCTTTTGCACAAATCACATATTAGTTTTAAAATAACCAATGTTAATTTAAATAGGAATATTATGGAGTCCGCTACAGTTAAAAATAAGAAAAAAAGTCAAGGAAATCTATACGATTCCTTGTGCGTTCATAGCTTCAACAACTTTCTTGAATCCTGCAATGTTTGCTCCTGCAACATAGTTTTTGCCTAAACCATATTCTTCAGCAGCATCTGCAGCGTTTGCAAAGATATCTTCCATAATTCTTTGAAGCATTGAGTCAACTTCTTCGAATGTCCAGGATAATCTTTGTGAGTTTTGTGACATTTCCAATGCGGAAGTTGCTACTCCACCTGCGTTTGAAGCTTTACCTGGTGAGAATAAAACATCATTTTCTAATAAGTATTCGGTTGCTTCAATAGTGGTTGGCATGTTTGCTCCTTCAGCAACAGCTAAAACACCGTTTTCGACTAAGGTTTTAGCGTCTTCTAACTGTAATTCGTTTTGTGTTGCACATGGTAATGCGATGTCACATTTGATTGTCCATACACCTTTGCCTTCGTGGTATTCTGCGCTTTCTCTTGCTTCAGCATAAGCAGTTAATCTTTCTCTTCTAACTTCTTTTACTTCTTTGAGCAATTCCACGTCGATTCCTTCAGGGTCGTAAATCCAACCGGTTGAATCGGAACAGGTTACAGGTTTACCACCTAATTGTTGTGCTTTTTCGATTGCATAAATAGCTACGTTACCTGCACCGGATACTGCAATGGTTTTTCCTGCAATATCAATATCGTTTGCTTTTAACATAGCGTTTGTGAAGTATAATAATCCATAACCAGTAGCTTCAGTTCTTGCAAGTGATCCACCAAAGGTTAATCCTTTACCAGTTAATACTCCTTCGTATAATCCTCTGATTCTTTTGTATTGACCGAATAAGTATCCGATTTCTCGGCCACCTACACCTATATCTCCTGCAGGTACATCAGTATCAGCGCCAATGTATTTGCATAATTCGGTCATGAAACTTTGACAGAATGCCATGATTTCTCTGTCGGATTTTCCTTTAGGATCGAAGTCAGATCCACCTTTTCCTCCACCGATTGGAAGGCCGGTCAAGGAGTTTTTGAATATTTGTTCAAATCCCAAGAATTTAATAATACCGAGATTTACTGAAGGGTGGAAACGTAATCCTCCTTTGTATGGTCCAATTGCTGAGTTAAATTGAACACGGTATCCAGTATTTACTTGTACTTGTCCGTTGTCATCTATCCATGGGACACGGAATTTAATTTGCCTTTCTGGATTAGTTAATCTTTCAAGAAGTGCATTTTTTTTGTATTCTTCTTCATTTTCTTCAATAACAACCCTTAGAGATTCCAATACTTCGCGTACAGCTTGGTGGAATTCTGGTTCTGAAGGGTTTTGTTCAATAATAGTTTCAATTACATCGTCTACGTATGACAAAATTATTCCTCCAATTTCACTATCAAATTTATTATTTTGATACGACAATTATTTTTATGTATTTTCTCATATTTAATAGTTTTCACTTTTTTAAAGAAAAACCGAATATAATTGGTTTTATCAGTAAAATTATTAGACAAACATATAATAAAAATAAAAAAATATGTTCATTACTGCATAAGTTTTTGTATATTAATCTACAAATTCAAAGAAAAATGAATATTTTATAGACAAAATCATAAAAAACTAAATAATTTATAAAAAAATATGATATTTTACCAAAATAATTAAACAATAATTAAAAATATATAAAAAATAATAAACAAAAATGGGTGGAAGTACATGTCCGACTAAAAGAATAAACAAAAATGGGTGGAAGTACATGTCCGACCAAAAAATAATTAAAAAAAATATTAAGGATTAAATTAAAATCCTTATCTTCCTACATAATATCTTAAGATTGCACCGATACCACCGAATGCACGGTAAAGCTGCATGCCTTCTTCGGTTTCAGTGGAAATGAACTCCACAGTAGTATTCATTTCTTCTGCCAATTCTACAAAGTCATCAACTAAAAGCTCAGAATCCTCTTCCTTAAGTATTTCATTACATTCAGGACAGCGTTCCTCAAGAGAATCTGCTTCAGCTTGATCTTTTACCGTGATTTTTGCTTCATAACCGCAGCTGCCGCATTTGAAGGTTTTACGCATTGATGACAAATCTTCAGATAAAAGCAATGTATCAACAGCACCGATGATTAAGTTATTCCTAACCTCATCTTCACCATAGGAATATAAGCCGTCATCCTTTCTGAGCTCGCCTAAAAACTTTTGAATGACTTCTTTTTCGTGAATAACATCCAGTTCATTTAAGATATCAGTTGATTTGTTGATGACTTCACGAATACCAAAGTCCCCGGTATATGATGTGTCTACAGTGGCAATAATCTTATCCTTGATTTCATATTGAATGTAATCGGCATCAACCAAATCGTTTTTAGTAAAACCCGGTCCGCCGATAACAACAGCCTTCAAATCATCCTTCAATGGTAAAAATTCATCGTTGATACGTTTAGCGATACGCTTTAAGAATTCACGTGCTTCATCCTCAATTACACGATCGAACCTTCTCTGTGACTGTCCACCAGCCTTATGCTTACCAGGAACACCACTGGTCAGTTTACCTACAATGTTAACTTTTTTACCTTTTAAAGTAGCGATTGTAGCTTCTTTTCTGTCAACTACCGCCAAACCGTAGGTGTCCCTTTCTTCAATCATGTATTCGAGAGGTTCCAGGAAGAATTCATTGTTACATTTGTACCAATAGGTCACGACAGGTTCCGGCGGTTCGATAATGTATTTTTCCATTTTTTCAGTTCCAGGACCGCCTTTAGGAATCATACCAACGAATAAAACCAAACCGTGTTCAGGAGGCTTCTTATATAAACGTATGCTCTGCAGGATAACCTCAATAGCGGACTGAACATTCTTCTTGGTCTGTTTACTCTTGATGTTGGCACTTTGTCCAAGCTCGTCCCTCATATGCTTACCGACATCACTGAGCTGCTTGTCGGGAGGGATATAAACCGAAACAAGTTCCGTACCTCTTCCTCTTTTTTGTGATAATTCTTTTAAAGTTTTTTTAAATTCATATAATTCTTTTGATGAGACTTCTGACATGATAATCACCATAATAAAATTAATATAATATATAAAATTATATTATTACAGATATAAATAATTAATGAAAAAACAGCCATTTGTTAAGATAATTTCATCTTGCCGTAATAATTAAACAGTTCAATTTCCTCTTCAGGAATCGTTTCAATTTCAAGCAAATCCAAATCAGTTAACTCTTTAACATCACGGGCCAGACATGGATAAGTGTCAGGATATTCATTATGACCCAAAATATTCCAGACGATGGAATCATCAAAGACAAGTTCCAAATACCAGTCGTAACCGTCCAAAACCGGAGAATCATGATTATTGGATTTATTCCGATAGCTTTCAAAAATCCATTCATAAACCCCATATTTTTCCAAAAGATTAAAGAGAATTTTCAAATCAGCATTTTCCTTTTCAAAGTATCCTGAAATTTCATTTTTATTTATATCAATCATTACGCTGGGATGTGGTGTGTCAAAGGGATAAACCTCATAATGGCCGAATTCAAGTGAGGTCAATTCCAGTTTATTGTCGTTCTTATCATAAACGCCGTCACGTTCAATATTGAAAAAGAGATTGGTTACGATTTTTTCAAGATTTTCGATATTTAAAACATCAAAATTGAATAATTCAAATAACATTTTTGCAAAAACCAGCCAATCCTTTGGAAAATCATTTTTGATACAATATTCACAATAATTATCGCTATAATATAAATTAATACTGCAATAGTAAACATTTTCCAGTTTTTCAAAGTAAGAAAAACTTTCGGATTCAAACCCTTCGAATAAATTTAATTTGGAAAATTCCATTTGGAAATTATTGACTGACCTTTCATCCAGATTATAGATTTTGCTTGAAATTCTTCTTTTCAAATCATTTAAAATTGAAGACCATGAATAACTGGACAAATAATTGGTTTCAAAGAATCTGTCGGGATAAATCATTTCATTAATGTTGAAATATGCATTGCCCCTTACAAAATCTATTATAAAACATTCATAATGCTTGTTTAAATTTTTAAAATTAAATCTCTGAATTATTTCTATTTTTTCAAGCACTGATTTCACCCGGTTTGAATCCAATCTTTAAGTTAATATATGTAATGAATACCTTTAAATAAATTGATTGACTAATTTAAATTAAAGTGATAATATGGTTATGAGAAGATGTCCCAAATGCCACTCCACAGGCGACGATCAATATGGATTCTGTATAAAATGCGGGTATGAATATCCGAAAATGGAAGCAACACCAAATACCTGCCCATTATGCGGTTATGAAAATCCTGATGAAGCCGACTATTGCGTTAAATGCGGCAGTCCATTGATTTTTAAAAATCAAGGCGACAATCCAAATAACCCTATAAACCCAATTATCATTCGAAGAATACCTGATAATCCCCAAGACATGGAAAGTGGAACCACAAGCAAAATAATAATAATTTTCGGATACCTATTTTCCATTTTGGGCGGGCTTTTAGGCCTTATAATTGCGATTTATCTTGTAACCAGAAGAGATCCCGTTGCAAAAAAACACGGACGAATTCAGCTTGCGATATTTGTATTTTACTTAGTTTTAATATTGATTTTCATTTTAACAGGAGCGATAAGTACCGATACCTTAATGCAGTACAGTCAAATGAATCTCACCAATTTAACTAACGTGTCCCTATGATTGGCAGATACATTATTATAGCCCCATCACCACTATCATAATAATTTGGAACAAGTCTATCCACTTTAAAGTTGAAGCCCTTATAAAATTCGTAAGCGCCACAATTATTCTCATTAACCTCCAGATAGATATTGGCAATATCAAAAAGCATTAGAATTTGAATGGCCTTTGACAATAAACGGGTTCCCGCTTTTAATCGCCTATAGTTTTTATCGACGGCAAGGGAAATGATATGTCCCTGATTTTCATATTTTATCCAAAAGATAATGTAGCCTATTACATAACCGTCAATTTCGGCCACCAAAAAACCTGTGCCCATATCATACAATCCCTTAAACATGTTAATTCCATAGGATTGCTCAAAAGACATATTTTCAATTTCAAAAACTCTTTTTAAGTCATCAGGAGTAAATTCTCGAATAATCATCATATCAACAAAATAACAAAATTAATAAGCTTTGTGCATTAGTTAATTTTTTGGTTTTTGTGATTATTTAATAATTTCCCATTAATTCAACACTTTTTAATATCGAAAAAAATATATTATTGATTAAACAAAAACCCTAAATTAATATTTGAAATCAAAGTCAAATGAGAGCTGATTATATGTGGCAGAGTTTTGCAGAATATATCTTATCACAATGCGATAAAAATCCGACCAGAATATGTGAAATCGGTGTTGGAAAATTCATGCAGGTCTTTGATTATCTAAACGAGCATGAAAATGTTGAAATAATAAAAACAGATATTTCTCCAAATGATTCCACGGTCATTAAAGATGATGTGACAAGGCCTAATTTAAAATTGTACGAAAATTTGGATATAATATATTCCATAAGGCCGCCAAGTGAATTGCAGCCATATATAATTGATTTGGCTTTAAAGACAAATGCAAAACTAATCATAAAGCCCTTATTTAACGAAGACATAAATGCAAAAAACATTAAATTAACATTGAAAAACTACAATAAGGCCAGTTTCTATACGTTAGGTGTATGAATGATAAATGATACATTATCCAAGTTTAAAACATCCAAAGATGGACTAAATGAAAGTGAAGTTCTAAAAAGGCAGGAAAAATATGGTCTAAATGAACTTGAAGAACAGAAAGTGAAAGGCCCTCTTTTTCTTTTATTGGAACAGTTTATAGATGTTTTAATAGCTCTTTTAATTATCGCTGCCATAGCAGCTTATGCTGTTGGAGACGTTATTGATGCCGGAGTAATTGTTCTGGCAATATTATTGAATGTCATAATGGGCTTTATACAGGAATACCGTTCCCAAAAAGCTGTGGAAACGCTTAAAACCTTAATAACAAAGCATGCCATTGTCAAGAGATCGTCTGAAATTAAAACGATTGATTCAAGGGAGCTGACTGTTGGAGATATTGTAATTTTGGAAGAAGGAATTAAGATACCTGCAGATTTGGTTTTAATCGAATCAAATAATTTAATTGTCGATGAATCATCATTAACAGGCGAATCCGAAGGTGTTAATAAAGACATTGACGATGAAGCATATATGGATTCAATTGTTTTATCCGGAAATGCCATGGGAGTTGTATCAGATATCGGTATGGCCACAAGCATAGGCAAAATTGCCGAAGTTGTTCAGCAGGAATCAAGTGAAACACCCCTTCAAAGGAAAGTTGACAAGTTGGGAAAATCACTATCAGCCATTGCAATACTTGTGTGTATTGCCGTTTTTGTTTTAGAGTTATATAAAGGAGTTCCGCTGGTTGAGACATTCATGACTGCAGTTTCACTTGCAGTTGCAGCAATTCCTGAAGGACTGCCTGCCGTTTTAACTTTAACATTGGCTTTGGGCATGCAGCAGATGGCAGAATCCAATGCAATTGTTAAGAAATTGCTTTCTGTTGAAACCCTTGGGTCATGTACCGTCATATGCAGTGACAAGACCGGTACATTAACTGAAAACAAAATGACCGTTACGGATTCATTTTATTATAATGCTGAGAAAACTGCACTGATTGGAACACTATGTAACAATGCAGTAATCAGGGAAGATGAAGCTATTGGAAATTCAACAGATATTGCGATTTTAAAGCATTTTAAAAACAATTCAATCAAAAATAAAACTTATACCCGAGTTAATGAAATCCCCCTTGACCGTTCTCGTAAGATAATGACTACAGAATATACGTGTGGGGATGAAAATAATATAATTTTATCAAAAGGTGCTCCAGAAATAATAATATCCAAATGCAAATACATAGATGATGATGGAAGTATTGAAATAATCACACCTGAAATTAAGCAAACGCTATCTAAAAAAATTGATGAAATGACGAACAATGCTTTAAGGACAATAGGCTTTGCATACAAAATCAAAGATGAAACATCAGATGAAGAAAATCTTATTTTTACAGGTCTTGTTGGAATAATAGATCCTGCCAAAAAAAGTGCCAAAAAGGCAGTTGAAGACTGTAAAAAGGCAGGAATCAAAGTTGTGATGATTACAGGAGACCACAAAAAAACCGCAACCTCCATTGCTAAAGACCTGAACATACTGACAACAGGCCAAGTCATAACAGGAGAGGAACTGGATTCACTGAGCGATGAAGAGTACCTGAAAATAGTAGAAGACATTCAGGTTTATGCCAGAGCCAAACCAACACAAAAAATGAAGATTGTAGAAACCCTAAAGCAAAAGGAAAATATAGTTTCAATGACAGGAGACGGCGTGAATGACGCCCCAGCACTTAAAAAGGCATCAATTGGAGTTGCAATGGGTAACGGTACGGATGTCGCTCATGAAGCTGCAGATATGATAATACAGGATAATGACTTTGCAACAATAGTTAAGGCAATAAAAGAAGGAAGGAAAATCTACGACAACATCAAAAGATTTGTAAAATTCCAGGTATCAACAAATGTAGGTGCAATATTAACGATAATAGGCACGTCACTCCTGTCCCTCCCGCTGCCCTTTAACCCGGCACAGTTATTATGGATTAATATAGTAATGGACGGACCGCCTGCACAAACACTAGGCCTTGAGGGAGCCGAAAAGGACATTATGGAAAGAAATCCCGAAACAGGAGATATTCTAAACAGGAATGTGTTGCTTAAGATATTCATATCCGGAATTGTAATGGCCATCGGAACAATAGGAGTATTCATCTATGAATTGAATACGACAAGCAGCACTAAAGCAATGACCGTTGCATTCACACTGTTTGTAGTTTATCAGCTGTTTAATGCATATAACTGTAAGGCAAACTCCGAAAGCTCAAGCAGATTCCTATACGCAGGACTGATGCTCTCATTGATTCTGCAGATTCTAATCATATACATACCGCAATTGCAGACAATATTTAAAACAACATCAATCGGATTAACGGACTGGATTGTTATAATAATCGTAGCGTTTACCATAATAATAGCTGAAAAAATCATGAATAAAGTGATAAAATGAAAAAATTAACAATAATGCTTTTAGGAGGGACAAAAGACTCCACAGAACTAATTAAACACCTGAAAAACAATTATGATGCACATATTTTAACCACTACAACAACGGAATACGGATCCAAGTTGGCTATTGAAGCGGGAAGCGATGAAACAATAGCAAGACCCCTTTTGAAAGACGAAATTATCGAGATTATAAATAATTCTGACTTTGACATATTGATTGATGCAACACACCCATTTGCCGAACATATCACACAGACAAGCGTGAGCGTCTCTAAAATATGTGAAATTCCATATATCCGTTTTGAAAGGCCATCCATAGATTTTAAGGATATTGATACAAGCCACATCATTTTTGCAAAATCCTTTGAAAATGCAGGCGAAATAATATCTAAAGAAATACCTGAAGGGAATATACTGCATTTTGCAGGGGCAAACACAATGGAAGATGTCTTGAAAAACGTTTCAAAAGACAGATTTTATCCCCGCATATTAAAGGTTCCGAAATCAATTGAAAAATGTGAAAAGCTGGGAATTGAAAATGACCATATCATAGCGATGAAAGGTGCCGCCAGCTTAAAAGAAAACATCGATTTAATTGAAAAGTATGATGCAAGTGTCATGATAACAAAAGAAAGCGGTGAAATAGGCGGAGTTATTGAAAAAATTGATGCTGCAAATCAAAAGGATATATTCTTAATCATGATAAAAAGACCAATCATCAAAGAATTGGATAAAAAAGATATAGTGTCAAATCTAGAAGATTTTGATAAAAAAATAGAAAAAATAATAAACGCCGAGACTGAGATTTGAACTCAGGAGGAGAAACTCCACGGGATTTCAAGTCCCGCGCCTTACCAGACTAGACTACCTCGGCATATGAAAACAATGATAAAAAACTCTAATTTTAAAAAGTACAAAAAAAATTTATAATAACGCCGAGACTGGGATTTGAACCCAGGCGGAGAAACTCCACGGGATTTCAAGTCCCGCGCCTTACCAGGCTAGACTATCTCGGCTTTATGATAATAACAAGGGGAAATATTTAGAAAATCTAAATATTTATCCTTTTAGTTCGATTTCAATACTTACATTGTCAGGAACATTAACTTTCATTACTTGTCTCATTGCACGTTCGTCAGCTCCAATACCGACTAAACGTTTGTGAATCCTAAGTTCCCATTTTTCCCAAGATGCTTTTCCTTCACCATCAGGTGATTTTCTTGTAGGCACTACCAATTTTTTAGTAGGCAATGGAATAGGACCAGATAGATCAACACCAGTTCTTTCAGCAATATTTTTGAGTTGATCACATACATAAGCTAATTTTTCTGGATCTGTTCCTGTAAGCTTAATTCTTGCTTGATTCATTAATTATCCTCCAAAATACAAAAAAAGAAAAGAAAGTGTTAAGTTAAAAACTTAAACACAACTTTCTACAGACTTATTGTTTTTCAGTAATTTCAATACATAAACCAGCTGCAACGGTTTGACCCATATCTCTGATAGCAAATCTACCCATTTGTGGGATTTCTTTTGCGTTTTCGAGACACATTGGTTTAGTTGGTTTGATTTTAACAATAGCTGCATTACCAGTTTTTAAGAAGTCAGGGTTTTCTTCATCAACAGCACCAGTAGCAGGGTTTAATTTTTGCATTAATTCTAAGAAAGTACATGCTACTTGAGAGGTGTGACAGTGGAATACAGGAGTGTATCCAACGGTGATAACACCAGGGTGTTGTAAAACAACAATTTGTGCTTTGAATTCTCTTGCTACAGTAGGGGAAGCATCAGTGTGTCCAGCTACGTCTCCTCTTCTGATATCGTTTTTACCGACACCTCTTACGTTGAATCCGATGTTGTCACCAGGTTCAGCAACTTCAAATACTTCGTGGTGCATTTCGATAGATTTAACTTCTCCGGAAGCTCCAGCAGGTTGGAAGATAACGTTTTCACCTTTTTTCATGACACCAGTTTCAACTCTTCCTACAGGTACAGTACCTACACCAGTAATGGAGTAAACGTCTTGAATAGGAATTCTTAAAGGTAAGTCAGTAGGTTTTTCAGGTGCGGATAATTTATCTAAAGCACTGATTAAGTCGTCTCCTTTGTACCATGGGGTGTTAGGAGATGCATCGTTAATGTTGTCCCCTTCAAATGCAGATAATGGGATGAAAGGTACTTGATCAGGGTTGAAACCTACAGTTTTAATTAAGTTAGATACTTCTTCTTTTAATTCGTTGTATTTGTCTTCACTGTAATCTACTAAATCGATTTTGTTAATAGCTACGATTAATTGGTTGATACCTAAAGTTTTGGATAAGAACACGTGTTCTTTGGTTTGTGGCATTACACCGTCGTCAGCTGCAACAACTAATACACCTGCGTCTGCTTGGGAAGCACCAGTAATCATGTTTTTAACGAAGTCTCTGTGTCCTGGGCAGTCTACTACAGTGTAGTCGTATTTTTTGGTGGAGAATTTTTGGTGAGCTAAATCGATAGTTACTCCTCTTTCTCTTTCTTCTCCTAATTTGTCCATAACAAATCTGAATTTGTTTTCACCGTCATCTAATTGTTGTTCAGCGATTGCACCAGCTTTTAATAATAAGTGTCCAACTAAAGTGGATTTTCCGTGGTCAACGTGTCCAATAAATGCTAAGTTAAGATGTTCTTTTTCTTTTGCCATTATAATAACCTCTTTTGTAATATTAACAAACAATATCTATAAGCTTAAATGATAGCTTAAATTTACTTTATACTTTAACATATAAATAGATAATGTTTTTTCAATAAATTTCAATGAAAAATATAAAAAAATTAAAAATTTTAAATTTTAAATCTATAAATCACCTAAGTAGTGGCTTGCAGGGAACGGTTCTGCAGATAAGCCTTTTCTTTGTCTGATTTCTTTCACGATTTGATGTTGCATCTCACGTGGGAGCGGTTCAAATCCTGCGATTTCAGTAGACCATAAACATCTACCTTCAGCAGCGGATCTGATGTCACCAGCGAAACCAAACATTTCAGCTACAGGTACTTTGGACTCAATTTTAGCCATGTCACCGGTTCCTTGACCCATGTTGACAATTTGACCTCTTCTGTTTTGGATTTCACGAGTACATGCACCCATATAATCGTTAGGAGTATCGATAACTACTTTTTGCATTGGTTCAAGTAATGCAGGTTCTGCAAGCATCATGGAACCTAAGATTGCGTTTCTGATTGCAGGCAATACTTGAGCAGGTCCTCTGTGAACTGCATCTTCGTGAAGCTTAGCGTCAACAAGCTTGAATTTCAATCCTACAACCTCTTCATTTGCCAAAGGACCATCCTTCAAGGCATCTTCAAAACCGTCAAGCAAAAGCTCTTTAACTTCATCCAAGTATTGAA
>JAFZMD010000064.1 GCA_017553445.1 Methanobrevibacter sp.
CATCTTTTAAAACCATGAATAAAACAACCATAAATATTAATATCTATAATAAAAGATTGTACTTCATAGTATATAAAATTAAAGGAAAATAAGTTATTTAAAATTAGAAAAAATTGTGACTTCGTGTCACATCCTCAAAAAGAAAAGAAAAAAATTTAATTATTTTCTTCTAAATGCCCCAGCTAATATCGCACCGACAGTAACAAGCATAAACACTAAAATAGGCAAACCAGTATTTTTATTAGTTAAACTGGCTAAAGGTTTTTTAGGTTGTTTAGGTTTTTTAGCAGGTGCAGTGTTATTAATAGTTTTCTTAGGAGTAACATTGCTAGTATTTGTATGATTGGTTGAATTGCTTGAATTGGTATTGTTGGTTAAGTTTGACAGTACAGTAGTGTTAACCTGACTTACAGGTTCTCCGCTTGCATTTGCACTGGTGTTAGTGGTTACTGCAGTATCATTTGATTTAGCTTCACCTGAAACTTTTAAATCGGCCTGTTTGACTACTTTTGAATAATTGCCGTTACCTTCATAAGTTACTTTAACTTTGTAGTCACCAGCCTTTAAGCCGGACACATTTACATTTGCCTGTCCATTATCAACATTTGCGCTATAATTCTGACCGTTAACTGAAACTGCCACATTACCTGTCGCATCACTTGGAAGAGCGATTGAAACCTGTGCAGTGCTGCCTTCTTCAATATCTGCAACATGAACAATCATTTCAGGCAGTTCGGATGCAAAAGAAATGTTGACAGCCAAAAGAGCCAATATGAAAATTGATAAAATAGCTATTTTTCTCATGTTAATAATCTATGTCTAACATAATTGTTAAAATTAGCTATTGCCGGCTATTAAAATCACCGATTGGAAAAAGCAATTATTGAATTTTTACCCGAATATTATTAATACAACAGATGTAAAAAATGTAAAACCCAAAATAGACTTACCAAACACTTTATATATTAAATATACACCAAATCACCGTTACTTTTTCCAAACTTGCAGCCATTGGTTCTGCCATTTGGAAGCAGAGAAGATATAATGACAGGATAGTCATCATCAGGATTTATAATCATTGTATGGGTAACATCCTTTCGAGTTTCTGCGACAATTTCATAGGTATTATCCGTTTTTGAGAGATTGCCTTTCATGAAAACTTCATTGAAGGTTTCTTCATAGAGATACTCCGGCAAAACAACATCTATATTGAAATAATCCAGTAATTCCTTTAAAATCATAGAAATCAAAAAAATAAAAAAAGTTAAATTAACTATGCTTTGACAGTTAATTCCTTAGCCTGATTACAGGCATCAAAGTCACCAGTACCGTTGAAAGTACAGTTAAAGGTATATTTACCCGGAGTTACGCCTGCAATGCCGAATCCTAAATTACCGTCATTATCAGTAGTGAAATTAATGTGGTTTTTTTGACCGCTTTCAGAAGTTACAATAATGTCTACTACCTGATTGGCAATAGGAGTGCCGTCTTTTGCTGTTAAAGTTAAATTAAATGAATCACCATTTTTTAATGTATCCGGACTGGTTATTTCCATTTGGCTTGCCTGAGCCGCAAAGGCAGCGGAAGTTGCAAGAGCCAATACCAATAATGCAAAGATTATTTTTTTATTCATACTTTTCACTTCACTATTCCATGCTTGGCAGATTTTTCTGATCTGATTTGTAAGAAGATCCAATCAGCTCCCCGGTTTCTGTGTCAAATTGTCTGAATCCGCCGTCTTCATAGCGAATTTCCCTGTATTGACCTTCACCTGATTGATGATTAATTTTGATTTCTTCTGATATGACTTTACTTTCAGAAAAATCATCTGCCTTTTTTGATACTGAATCACTTGAATTATTTTGATTTGTACTGTTTTTTAGAGAATTATCCATAAAACAATCACCTCCAATAATCTAAGTTTATTTTATAAAATTTTAGTATCAATGCAAAGTACTTTGGTTTTAATAATATTTAACCTTTATAGAAAAGAGCATTAAATTATACTCTTTCCTCGGCATTTTCCCAATCCGGATTTTTAGCAGGAAGCAATGTGAATACGAAAGATGCTCCAAGCAGCAGAATGGCCGATACGATTGTGAAATTCAGCTGAGTAATCGTTGCTGAGTTTACAACATCTATCATTCCGCCAATCCATATGACTGAGATGAAAATCGGGAGAATGTATTTGACGATGAGTATCCACCATTTTCCCAATTTAATTGTTCTGGATTTGGAATTCAAAAAGTCAATCAGCTTTTCTGCATTGAATATCCATGCAAATATTATGCATTCAACGACAACTCCAAAGAGCAACGCAATCTGATTGATGAACGTGTCTACAAAGCCCAAAAGATCACCGCCAAATGATGTTGCATACATCATTGATATTATAGCCCCGACAATTATTAGGATAGTCATCGTTTTAGACCTTGAAAGAGCGAATTTGTTCTGGATTGAGAAAGATAATGGTTCAATTGTGGATAGGATACTTGTTAATCCTGCCAGATAGACCGTTAGGAAGAACAGTGGTCCTAAAAGATATGCCCAATCACCTAAAACATTAAATACCGTCGGATAAACAACAAAAACCAGTCCAGTACCCTGAGTTACCAAATCCGCCACTGCAGTTCCGGACTGCATTGACATGTAGCCTAAAATTGAAAATACACCTAAAGCCGCAAAGTTTTCAAAAAGTGAATTGGCAAGAGCTATTGAAATGGTATTTGTAATCAAATCGGCATCATCTTTGGTGTAGCTTGCATAAGTAAAAGCAATTGACATTCCCAGACTTAGGGAAAATACGATTTGACCGAATGCTGCCATCCAAATCTCGAAATTGCCTAAAAGTGACCAGTCGGGATTGAACAGTTCAGCCAGTCCGATTGATGCACCCGGCAGTGTAAGTGAAAAACCAACGATAATAACCATTATAATGAAAAGCAGAGGAACCAAAAGTTTAGAAACCCTGCCAAGCCCGGATTCCAAATCCCTGTGTGAAATGAACCAGATTATAATCCAACCGGCAATCATTGCAATCGCAATAATTGGAATGAAATGCGCCAAATCCAAATAGCTGCTGCTGGATTGAAGCAATGTAGTTGCAAAGAAAGTGTTAGGGTCTGCTCCCCATCCTTTGGTGAAGCTTAAAATCATGTAAATTCCATCCCAACCCAAAATAGCTGAGTAGTAAATCATGATCATGAAAACTGCTACCGGTAAAAACCAGCCAAGATACTCGCATTTGGAATTGATTTTTTTTACAGCCTTTGCAAAAGAAGATTTAAAATTATATCCAACACCATACTCCAAAATTAAAAAAGGAATTCCCATTAAAAGAATAGCTACAATATACGGGATGTAGAAAGCTCCCCCACCATTAGAATACAGCACATAAGGATATCTCCAAATGTTTCCAAGTCCAACTGCAGAACCTATCATTGCAAAGATAAACGATAAGTTGCTGCCCCATTCATTTTTGTCTGCCATATACTAAAATTGTACTTTAATATGTATAATAGTTATGATTATAGAAAATCCAAAAAATGATATGATATCATCTAAGAGTTGTATTATTATCCCAATCCATTTTCCTTGAATTCAACACTATATGCTCTTTGTTTTAACATATTTATTTATATCAACACCGACAAATATTTTAATATGGATTTGTTGAGTATTGTTGTTCCGTGTTATAATGAAGAGGAAAGTGTCGAAATCTTTTTTGATGAAATTCAAAAGACTTTAGTTGATTTTGATTATGAAGTCATATTCATCAATGACGGTTCCGACGACAGTACACTGGAAAAAATAAAGAATATAGCAGATTCAAGCCCGAATGTCAAATATATCTCATTTTCAAGAAATTTCGGAAAGGAATCTGCAATATATGCAGGTCTGGTTAACGCCACAGGCAGTCTGGTCTGTCTCATGGACGCTGACCTTCAGCACCCGCCAAGCCTTATTCCAGAAATGATTGATACAATCTCTGAAGGCTATGACGTTGCAGCTGCAAGAAGGGTTTCAAAAAAAGGCGAACCTATAGTCAGTACACTGGGATCCAAATTGTTCTATAAGCTGTTCAGTGCAATTTCCAATCTGGATCTGGCGGAAGGGGCAACCGACTATCGTGTGATGACACGCCAGGTCAGCGATGCGGTGCTGCAGCTGAGCGAATACAACAGGTTTTCAAAGGGAATATTTCAATGGGTCGGCTTTAAAACCAAGTGGATTGAATATGAAAACGTCGAAAGGGTTGCGGGAGAGACAGGATGGTCACTTTGGCAGCTGTTTACCTATTCCATTGAGGGCATTATTGCCTTTACGACAGTCCCCCTCTCGATGTCAATAGTTCTGGGAACCATATTTTCAGTGTTTGCATTCATTTACCTTGTATTTATTATAGTAAAATATCTCCTCTATTCTGATCCCGTCCAGGGTTTTGCAACAATAATGTGTGCAATATTGTTTTTGGGAGGTATACAATTGCTTTCAATTGGAATATTGGGTAAATACTTGGAAAAGACATACAAGGAAACAAAAAACCGTCCGATTTTTATTGTTAAGGAGACAAACATCGATGATAGGTGACTGGATAAAGCTGGATAGGGAACTGATATTGTATGTGGTCTTTGGAGCCTTCACTTTTTTCGTCAATCTCATAAGCTATTTCTTCTTTGCAAATCTATTGGGCATCAATTATCTGGTTTCAAATGCTATAGCATGGTTTCTATCAGTGCTTTTTGCATATGTAACCAATAGGATTTGGGTGTTTGAAAGCAAGAGTCCAGATATCCTCAAGGAGATGTCTCTCTTTTTCGGCGGTAGGATATTTTCCGGAGTTGTGGACATGCTTTTGATGTATACATTCATCGACCTTCTTGTCTTTGACGGATCAATATCAAAAATAGTCGTTCAGGTCATCGTGATAGTTTTAAACTACATATTCTCAAAACTGATTGTCTTTAAGGATTAAGGTGAGAATTCATTTTATAATACTTAACGGATGGATTCAACGAATTCACTGTATGTGATGAATTTGTGTCGCTTTTTAAGCATCCGGATTAAATTGTCCAGTCTTTCAGCCATCTTTTGGCCACTGTTTCTTTTTATGATGAATGGTATCTTAAATTCAGGGTGGTCCTTCAGCTCATAGAACTCCCACGGGTGGAAGTATGTCGTGAAGTAACCGTCATGTTTTAGGGTGCGGCGAACCATACTGTGGTAGACCTTTTCAGGGAGATTGTGCAGTGACAGCCAGAAGAGAGGAAATCTTACTGCTGGAGTAACTGATGCCGGAATTTGAACTACACCGTCCTTTTCGAAATATGTCCTTGGGGTGTTCAGGTTCATGTATCTTCCCGGAATGAACGCCGGGTTGAGAGATGAGTTGTATGCATATCCAACCCTCCTGATTTCACTGTCCTTGACAGGAAACATCCTCGGCTGGCGGTAGCCCATTATTTTGGTGTTCGTTATTTTTTCTAAAATCTCCTTTGATTTTGCAAAATCCGTTTCCTTCGGTTCAAAGTGGTCAACTCCATGGGATGCAACTTCATGGCCTTCTTTTAGTATTCTTTCCATTGTTTTTGGAGCGTTCATGGCGAAATTTGCTGTACAGAATAATGTGGCCCTGACATCGTTTCTCTCAAGGACATCCAGTATGATGTTTGTGCCTTCAACAGACACCTTCATGCCTTCCTCAAGCGAATATTCGACCCCGTGCTCCCGAGGCACATCAAATTCCTCAATATCAAAACTTAACAGTATCATAATTTCCCTTTTTAAAAAAGTGATGTCTTAATCCATTTCCGATATCGACCCTTAACTTCAAGATAGATATTTGTTTTTAATAAATAAATAGATTACCTAAAATTAATACTAGAACTGCCTCCCGTTTAATAGAGCAAGGCAGTTCAAAAAAATAATATATTTAACTATTTTCTGATTTAATGGATTCTAACAATTCCATCAATCTTATCAAAATCGCTGTCAAAACTTACAATTTCATTTATTCCTTCTTTTTTTGAAACTGCAACATACATTGCATCAAAAAATGAAATTGTAGAATCATATTTAGTAAAAATATCCATTGCTTCATCAAAAATCAGATTATCATCAATGATATCGAAAATATTACTTAAATTATGATAAATTTCTGAAATATCCTTTGTTTTTAGTTTATTTTTTAAAACAGTGAGGGTTTCTGCTATAACCAGATTAGATATGACCAATTTATGATTTTTAATATTATCATAAACCTTTAATGACTGTGAATGCCATTGATCATTTGAAACAAAGAGTGCAACAATGAAAGTGGTATCTAAAAAATATCTCATTCCAACACCCCCTTTTTAAACTTCTGTTTTAACTCAACACAATCAATTGGAGTGTTTGAATAGTATTTGCCAACCATATCATTTAAATTTATATGTTTTTTAGGTAATGTAAATGGATATCTGCGAGATGACGGATTAATTGTATTTACTGGCCTTTTTGAAATATTACTGTAATTCATAATATCACCTAACATTACTTTATATTCCTAACTCTTATTTTTAAAATCATGCTTTAAATCAACACTGTTAATCGCTTCATTGGCCGTGTATTTTCCAACCATATCATCCAAAGATAGCTCTTTGAAAAATTCTAGCTCGACTTTACCATCATCATTAATTTTCCATTCAATTTTATAGGATTTATCCAGATTAAATTCTTTTCTGATTTCAGAAGGAATAACCGTTTGAAACTTATCATATATGCTTGTAACAACAACCATGAAAATACCCCTAACTATAAATATGAATACCTAACTATAAATAGATTATCTAAAAAATCAGCTACTTAAAAAAATCAAAAAAAGCATAAAAGTTGATACTCATATTGTAGAAAAAACTACAATATCCAACAGAAAGTACCAACAAAATTACATAACTTGGAGGTTCAACCTCCAATATTAAATAAGTAAATCATACTATTTAAATTATTTCATTAATTGCTAAAAATGAGGGGTAAATCCGAATAGGAAAAGCATCCACAAGCTGTTGGGCCTTAAAACCTAATCAAACAATTTACCCCATTAAGGTGAAAAATAGAAGTTCATATAGTTATCCTATTTCCTTTTTACAGGAAAATACCCATAGTATTAAAAACACAATAACAGTAAAATCAACAGTTATCGTGATAGGTATCTGGATAACCATAGTAAACCTCCAAGTTACGTCATTACCAATTACAGCATCAGATGAATCAAAAAACAATCCATTAATGATTTTTATGAAATCAAACATAAAATCACCTCCAGCCATAATTTAGTATCGGATGCTTTATTAAAGGTATTATATGTAATTAATAGCATAAATACTTTTTAAAAATAGTTAATTTTAAATATAAAGAATTTTTAATTAGAATTTTTATCAAATAAGTAACAATTTATCAATCAGGAGATAAATATTGTCTTAAACCATAATTAATTTGAAATAATCAATCATCAAAAAATAGAAAATAATAGTTGAGAAATTAATCTCAACTTCCAATAGTAATTTTATTTGCAATGTTTGATCCATTATAACTTGAGGTTATAATGTATTCGCCGGCCATGAGATTAATGTTCAGCTTAGCCCGACCATTACCGTCAGTTAACCTATTATAGAACACACCATTGATATTGAATGTAACCCTTTGATTAGCGAATGCTTTGCCCTGACCGTCAACGAGAGTTGCAGTGAATTTGGTTCCGTCACGATACTTCATTGTAATGCCTTGAGCAGATAATACCGGCAATACTTTGATGTTGTTTGAAACAGCACAACCTTTGTATTCTGCAGTTATGACATAATCACCAGGCTGCAGGTTAATATTCAGCTTAGCAATACCTGATTCATTGGTTTTTCTTTCGTAGAATACACCATTGATGTTGAATCTTACAACTTCACCAGCACCTACAGGGTTGCCGTCATCTCCAATGAGTTTTACAGTGTATTGTGAAGCGTTTCTGTAATACTTGGTTAAATCATTGTTTTCAATGATTCTTGGAATAACTGTAATGATGTTGGAAGCCATTTCACCAGTTTCAAGGTTCATTGCAGTGATTATGTATTCGCCTTGACGTAGGTTGATGTTCAGTTTAGCCAAACCATTTGTAGTCACTTTACGGTCGTACATTACACCGTTAATGTTGAATCTGACTGTACTTCCTTCAGGAAGGTATTTGCCTTCGCTGTCAAGGAATGTTGCATAGTACTGTGTTCCGTTTCTGAACATTTTCACGACATCACTACCGTTTACTGTAGATAAAACATCAACAACTGAGTTTACAGTCTGATTATCAACCGTCACGGTCACATTATAAGTGTTGCTTGGCAATCCGATTGCCATGCTTGCACTTCCGTTTGCATCAGTGATTCTGGTGTAGTTTTTATTATTGATATTTATTACAACAGTTTTATTTGATAAAGGATTGCCCTTATAATCAGTTACAGTCACGACAAACCTTTCAGGTCCTTTGAAGTATTTAGTTACATCCGGAGCAGTAATAATATCTGATGTATCTTTTACAGTAAAAGTTACATTTTTGCTTTCTGAGTTGTATTTGTCATCACCAGAGTAAGTTACAGATATTATGTAGTTACCAGCGACCAACTCACGTATAGCAAATGTAACACTTCCGTCTTCAACAGGCAGTGTGTAGTTTTTGTCACCAACAGTGACAGTGACATTTCCAGTTGCATCATCAGGCAATGTTGCAGTGATTATTTCATCATCACCCACAATAATGTCACTAACATCAACATCCATAGTAGCATTTAATTTGTTGACTTTGAATTCACCGGATAGTTTGATGCTTTCAATATTTTCGTCACCATTGTAAATGACGGTTACTGGGTATAAACCTGGATTTAAGTTGTCTAATTGTAAGGTAGCTTTATATTCTGTGTCTGAAGTATCATTCAATGAGGCAGCCAACAGATATCTTGTTGTACCATCAAGATCAAGTGTTACAGTCCTGTTGTTGACTGTGACATTTACAGACCCGTAAAGGTCACTGGTTATGATTATGACTTCAACCTCTCCCAAATTAATATCTGAAACATTTAGAGTGATATTTGGGGCGAATTTGGCAATATTGAAATTGGCCGTTGAAGAATTGGCTTTATGATTCAAATCACCAGGATATGTGACAGTGACAGTATAGTTTCCTGCACCCATGATACCTGCATTAAACTCTCCGGAACCATTTTTAACAATCACCGTAGTTGAATAATCACCGACAGTTACACTATACTTGCCGTCAGCACTTGCATAAACATTACCAATAACATCTTGAAGATAAGAAGTGTCAGATGCAACAATAATTAGATTGGTGTCAGCTTTATTAACATTGAAAACAGCATTTTTGATTTTTGTCATATAATTTCTGTTGTTGAATGTTGCATTGGCATAGTATGTTCCTGCATTCAATGCAATGGATTTATTTCCAATACCATTGTTAACAGTAATGTTATAAGTTGTTCCGTTAACATCAACAGCATAAACACCATCAACATCAGCAGAAACTTTAATTGTTGCATTTTCTCCATAGGTGACATCACCAACCTTGACAATAGCATTGTTTGATGCTTTATTGACTGTAAAAAATGCAATGTCACTTGCAGGAATAAAGTCATTATCCCCAGAATAATCGGCAGCAATTACATAAGATCCCACAGGCAACACAGGCAAGGTTAAATTTTTACCTACCGGCAGCACGCCAAGTAAGGTACCGTCATTTAGAGAGTAGGTAATATTACCGGTTGCACCATCATTTATTGTATGGGTTACGGTTACAGCTTCGCCATAGGTAATTTCACCGACATTAACTTCAATTTCAAACAATGTTCCTGAAGCATTCACAACAAATTTTGTGCTGTTTGAAACCGGATTATAATTATCATCATTAAGAGAGACAACAGCCTCATAAGACCCTGCATCCAATGTGCCAATGTTAAAGTAGCATACACCGTCTTTAACAACGATTATATCTTTGTAATCACCTATTGTTAAGTTATATTTGCCATCTCTCGTTGCATAGACAACACCCTCAACATCCTGAGGATAAACCTCATCCAAGACAGAAATGTTCAATTCAACATCCGCTTTATAAACACTGAAAGCAGTATTTCTGTAAGTAGTATTGTAGTTTCTGTTGTTGAATGTTACATTAGCATAATATGAACCGGCATTCAATGCAATGGATTTATTTCCAATACCTTTTTTGACAGTGACATTATAGATTGTTCCATTGACATCAACAGCATAAACACCATCAGCATCGGCAGAAACTTTGATTGTTGTATTTTCTCCATAGGTGACATTATTCACACTAACAGCAGCATTGTTCCTTGCCTGATTAATCTTGATTGTTATGGAATCTTTTGCTGAGTAATAATTGATGTCACCAGAGTAGGTTGCATCAATCACATATGAACCGGCATCTAATAATTTTAAGCTCTCGTTAACTGATAAGTTAGCGTACTTTTCCTTATTCAATGAATATGAGATGTTTCCTGTTGCATCAGATGGCAATATATGGGAAACTAAAACTTCATCCCCATAAGTAAACTCATTGGAACTCACATTCAAATTAAACAATGGTGTTACCTTAGAAACATTAAATGATGCTTCATTACAAGACAATTCCACATAATCTGTGGTGCATATTGTGTGGGTCTTATATTCCCCTGCGTTCAGCTTGACTTGTTTAGTGCAGCTTCCATTGGTGACTTCCATCTCAATTACCAAATCATTAATACTCACATTATATAAACCATCATAGCTGGCTTTTAAAGTAAATGTTGTTGCGTTTCCGTAAACAACATTATCTGCGGTAATATTGGCAGAAACATTTTGCATTATCTTAAATAATCTGGTTTCGTTACTTTCAAGATCATAGATGCTTTCGGGATTAATAACTGTTACGGAATAGGAACCCACAGGCAAACCCCCAACATTAAACTTAAATTTCTTGTCGTATGTGTATGGATCCTTAGGATCATATATGGACATGTTTCCCTGACTAACAATGTCTCCTTCACTATTCATAATAACATATTTCGGAGTATTACGAGCAAAAGGATTAACCTCACACACACAGGATATTCCAGAACTCCAAGTATTCAACTCCAAAATAGTAATATTAGTTTGTTGTTTATTTTTTGAGGTGAGATTTAAAGTTACATTTTGATGGTCAAGTTCTCCAATAATTATAGCATTTTCTTTAGTAATAAGTGCATCTGCAGTTATATAATTATAATTATCTTTCAAATTGCTAAAGTTTGCATCACCATAGAAGTGTACAGGAGAGTGCAATAAACAGTAGTGACCTAAAACATTTCCATTGGAATCATAGAAATAAACAGTTACTTCATAATCATTTCCAACATAATAATAAGTTTCATTTTTTATCTTAATGCCAATTTTCAAATAATTTTCAGGAACATGACTTTTATCATCTCCACTAAAAGAATAATGTTCTGTTAATTGATTTTTGAAATGAGGATTATTTGTTCCAAACCAGCAACGATCAATTAAACCATAAGAACCACTATTAAATATAATCTGGCCAATAACTGCTTGATTATCAACGAATGTACAAAACTCTGCACTCAACTTAGCACTTGAGGAAGACAAATAAATTGCACCACCATGATGCGAAGCAGTATTCTTTTCGAATCTGCAAGAAATGAATTTAGGATCACATTTGCTGTCAATATAAATCGCACCGCCGTAATCTGAATTCGCTCTATTGTTGGTGAATATGGAGTTGGAAACTTCAGTAATAGTGCCAGCATATACTGCACCAGCCCTATTTGCAGAATTATCATTGAAACAGCTATTTGTTATTTTTATTTCATTATCTGCATATATTGCTCCACCATAAGTATATGCAAAATTACTATTAAAGATGCACTGGTCAACACTAATTAATCCATTTGAGCGAATTGCACCGCCGAAACATCTCTCTAAATCCAAACTTTTTGCATTATTTCTTTCAAATGTAGAATTGAAAATATTACACTTTCCTCCACTGAATACGGCGCCACCATCATAATATGCAAAATTATCATTGAACGAAGAACTGTAAATATAACAGTCTCTTTCACAAAATATGGCACCACCGTAGTGATCATCCCCAGAATTCGCATTATCTACTTTATTATTCGCAAATGTAGACTTCTCAACAGCGACATCACCTTTACAATATATGACACCACCTTTCCACATTCCAGTATTTCTCGTGAATGAAGAACTCTTAATATTACACTTTCCTCCACAATATACGGCGCCACCTTTCCCAAATGCATAATTTTTATCGAATGAACAATCGAAAATATCACAGTTTCCTTCACAATATATGGCCCCACCATTAATATTATTAGCAATACTAAAAGTAGTTGTATGCGCTTTATTTTTTGCAAACTTACAATTATTAAAAGTTAAAGAAGTTGAAGCATGTTTATTTAATATAGCACCACCATCACCGGTTAGCGAATGAGTCTGACCATTATAAAATTGAATATTTTTAAAAACAACTGATTTTCCATCTGCCTCTATAATAGCTATACGCCCATCCCCACAAGCATCTAAAATATAACCATTACCATTAATTGTTATGTTTTTTGAAATGTGAATGGCATGTCCACCACTGAGTACATAATAATTATTATCTAAGGATAATTCACCTCCTTCCGGAGTATTATCAACTAACTTTTGCAGGTCTTTAAATGCAAGACCCAGTACCGTATTTTCATCATCACTAACAGCCAATATATCCTGGCTGTCCTCTTCAACTGCAACAACATCATTTAACGTGTCGTTGCCCTCTTGAACATAAATTTCACCAACATCACTGACAATGTCTCCATCGGACATGTCAGCACTTGCCTGAACAGTAATATTATCAGTATCGCCGGCACTAACAGCCGTAACTGATAATAAAAGCAATATCAAGCACAAAAATAAATATTTTCTTTTCACCATTCATATCATCTTTTTATATAATTTCTTTTATATGAATGAATATATATCAACAGCATTAATTAAATTTTGCTAAATTATTCTTGGGGTTTAGCTTTACAAAATTCATAAAATTCATCAATTTAATAGAATCTGATGCTAAACGAACTCTCATCGCCGATGAGTGAATTCATCAAGGTATGTGAAATTTCCATTGTCAAACAGTAGCTCCCTGTGATTTCTGATAAGCCATAGCCAACACCTTTTTAACATTAACTATGTAGATGCTGATAATTATAGTTACTTTTGAAACTGCAACATTATAGAATCAAAAAAATAAGTAACACTAAAAAAATAAATATGATTATACATTTAAAGTGCAATTCATCTCCGGCTTGCAGAAGCCAAGAATACTTGCACAAAAATGTTAAATTAGTTCATTAATGAGGGGTAAATTCAAATAAAGAACATCCACAAGCTACCGAGCTTTAAAACCTAATCAAACAATTTACCCCATTAAGGTGAAAAACAGAAGTTCAGAAGATTATCCTATTTCCTTTTTGCATGAAATACCCATAGTATTAAAAACACAATACGATGAAATCAACAGTTATCGTGACAGGTATTTGGATAATCATACTGGACCTCCAAAGTTATGAAACTACCAATTACAGCATCGGATGAATCAAAAAACAATCCAATAATGATTTTTATGAAATAAAACATAAAATCACCTCCAACCATAATTTAGTATCGGATGCTTTATTAAAGATATTATATGCATTTAATAGCATAAATACTTTTTAAAAATAGTTAATTTTAAATATAAAGAATTTTTAATTATGATTTTTATCAAATAAAGAAAAATTAATTACATAAGTGAAAAATATTGCCTTAGGCCAATAGCACCCATATTTTAATCTGAAATTTAATTAAAAGTTACATTCCCCCATTTACGGAATTTTTTGTAACAGTCCCATTATTAAAAATACTTTAAAGGAATTTCTTTAATCTTTTGAGAAAAAATCATAATAAAAATAGAATTTTAAAAATTGAATAAGGATAAATTTGTTAAACAAATTTTGACACATCCTCATTCAACATATATAACTACTGGTTGGTACTGTGCCAGCCAAAACATCCTAAGATGTCATATGATATTATGAACATCAAAGTATATAAAAGTTTCATTCGTTAGTCATTACCAACTTAAAGCAATATTTACTTCTTAAAATAATTTTATATTCTGAAAGCAATATTTATTTTTAAAAATACGAAATTATAAATAGTTTTGAAAGAAAATATCTAATTCTAAAACACTAATATAATAGTATATGACTGCTGGTGTTTTTATGAATGGGAAAGAGCATTACAATAAAAACGCTCCTATTAACCTAGGAGAAATTGAACTATGACAGTTGAAAATTTAGTGCTTGCTGTCTCTTATGTATTCCTAGCAAGTTACTACTTATTGTTGGCCATTAACCTGTTAATGTAAAACAATCTATGATGTCGAATTGGAAGCCCAGTTGGATTTCATCCGAAATTTTCTAATTTGATAAACTGACAATTTAAATGACAATTAGCTTTAATAAGTGTTTTATAGCTTCCATTTTTACACATAGCTCAATATTATTATTCCCACTTTAAAAACACCAAATTCTTTATTCCAAAGAATGGATTCATACCTTTTTGAGTGTCAAAAAGCTAACTCTTTGAGAGATTTTTCATCGATTTTTAATTTTTCTTTATTTCAATGAAAAATAGAATTTTAAAAATTGAATAATGATAAAATTTTTAAACAAATTTTGACAAATCCTATCCAAATACTAAAAACATGGTCTGCATAGCAGCCCAACATCATTTTGATGTTATATGATATTATAGCCATTAAAATATCTGTTCCAGATGAAATTTTTAAGAAAGAACATGGTGGATTAAAAGAAAAAGTAAAACATTTAATCAATGCTTTAATGTGGAATTACAAAGCATAACTCCACAAAAAGCCAGAAAGCATTGATTGCATATCCTTGGTTATTAGTGAATTGAAAATTCACTTAGAATTTAATTAAAAATTCTTAATTGTAATTATTAGAACTACTAATATATAAACATTATTAACGATGTTGAAAATGTTTGTTATAGTCAATTTCAGGAAAGGAAACACCCATTATTAAAAATAGGATAATATTGGCTATATTATCCTACAAAATTCCATCATCAATTCAAAACAAACAACATCGTGGTGAGTGAAAACTATGGATTTTCGTATTATCACATATGTTTAGCAACAAATATGATTAATACGATTAATGCCTTCAATAGAATAATTGAAGAAACATTAATTACTAATCTTACAGATAGTTTTAAATCCAAGAATTTTCACCCCCTACACCAAGGTTATGCTTACGGCAGATATCATAGGACATATCACAACTTCTTTTTAAAGCATCATAGTGACACAACATTATAATATTCCCCATAATATCTGAGGGTGTTTCCAATTAATATATTAAAATTAGCAATATAAATAAGTTATCTTTATTTTAAAGGCTTAAAAATTCTTATTTGATCATAATAATGCTTTAAAAGAGTAAAATTATGATGATATTGAAAAATTGTCTTTACAATGAAGTTAAAAAAAATAAGTGGTGGGGTATTTTAACCCCTTATTGTAATTTTGTTTGCAGTGTTAAAGCCGTTGTAGCTTGACGTTATGATGTACTGGCCGGCCATCAAGTTAATGTTTAATTTGGCCACACCATCACTGCCGGTAACTCTATTGTAGAGCACCCCATTGATGTTGAACTGTACGCTTTGTCCAACGTAGGCTTTGCCCTGGCCGTCAACAAGTTTGGCTTTAAACTGTGATCCGTCCCTGTATTTCATCACCAAATCATCAGCGCTTAACACAGGTAAAACAGTAATTTCATTTCCCTGACTGCAGTTTTTGTAGTATGTTGTTATTGTGTAGTTGCCTTGAGGCAGGTTGATGTTCAGTTTTGCGTGACCTGTTGCGTTGGTCGTTCTTGTGTAGAATACGCCGTTGATATTAAATGTAACCTCTTCGCCAGCACCGACATAACCACCGTCAGCAGAGTGAATGCGAACAACAAACTGTGAAGCGTTTTTGTAATACTTGGTTAAATCATCAGATTCTATTAGTGAGATTACTTTGATGCTGTTGGATTTCATCTCACCTGTTACAGGATTTGTGGCGGTTACGATGTAGTCTCCTGCAGCCATGTTGATGTTCATTTTTGCAGTTCCGTTTGCATCGGTTGTTCTGTTGTATATAACACCATTGATGTTAAAGGAAACGTTCGTGTTTGCTAGTGTGTTGCCGTTTGAATCACTGAATCTTGCATAATATTGAGTGTCGTTTCTAAACATTTTAACTACATCTGATGCATCTACAGTTGACTTCACAATTACAGTAGAGTTGACTACAACATCATCAACAGCAACGCTTACAGGATATTCGCCGGCACCCAGGTTAATGTTTAGTGAAGCAGTGCCGTTCTCATCAGTAGTCCTTTTGTAGGTAACACCATTAATGGTAATATCAACTGTTTTATTTGGAGCCGCTTGGCCTTTGGCGTCAGTAACCGTTACAGTGAACTTTTGAGGATCTTTATAGTATTTAGTCAGGTTCTCGGCAGTAATAGTTACGGTATTCCTGTTAACTGTAATATTGACTGCGGTCACTGCAGGGTTGTACTTGTCATCACCAGGATAGTTGATTGCGGCAGTTGCATTTTCACTCAATCCTGAAACTGTAATGGTGGCTTTACCGTTATTAATTGGTGCAGCGTATGTTTTTCCGTTGGCACTGGCTGAAACATTTCCTGTTGCATTTTCTAAACCGGTTATAATAACAGTTGCATTTTCACCTTCAGTGATTTCATCGGCAGTTGCCTTGATTGTTAGGTTTTCTTTAGCAGGAACAGGCTTTTCATTAACGATAATGTCTGCACTTGTTTCTACTGGATTGTATTTATCATCACCTGAGTAAGTTACTGGAACAGTGTTTGTTCCTACAGGTAAATCAGTTAAAACGGCACTGGCGGTACCGTCTTTAACTGGAACACTTTCATTTCCAATAGTTACACTGCCTGTTGCGTCAGATGCTAAAGTAACAGTTACGGTAGCGTTTTCACCTTCAGTGATTGCAGGTGCATCAACGGTTATTGTTGCATCTGCCTTGTTAACAGTTATATTTGCATCTCCTGCTGCACTGTTATATTTGTCATCACCGGAATAGGTTACAGGAATGGTATAGTTTCCAGCAGCCAAAGCAGGAATTAAGATATTGGCTTTACCGTCATTAACTTTAGATTGGTAAGATTTGCCGTTAACTGAAGCTGTGACGTTACCTGTTGCATCACTTGGCAGTGTTACGCCGATTGTAGCATTTTCACCTACTGTGATTTCATCAGCTGAAAGAATCATGTCAACATCTTTTAAATTAACGGCGATATTGTTGGATGCGTTCTCGCCTGAAACAGGGTTATATGATGTGATAATGTATCTTCCGCTGTCCAAAGTTAAATCAACACTGGCAGAACCTTTACCGCCTTTTACAGTTGAGTTATATATCACTCCTTTGACGTTAAATGTAACAAGTGTTCCGTCTGCTAACGGATTGCCTTCACCGTCAATGAAAGCGGCTGTAAATACAAGACTTTTGGTTTTGGATTCAACATCACTGGCATTAATTGTAGATAAAACAGTAACAACAGAATCCGCAGTGACATCGTCAGCATTAATTGTTACATCATATTTTCCTGCACCCAAGTTGATGTTTAATGAAGCAATACCCTTCTCATCAGTGGTTCTTGGGTATGTTACACCATTGATTGTAATATTTACAGCTTTATTTGCTGCAGGACTTCCTTTTGCATAAGTAAGATTTACAACAAAGCGTTCAGAACCTGAATAATATTTAACCAGATCAGGAGCAGAAATAATTGCTTTTCCTCCCTCAACTGTAATGTTTAAATCTTTCGTTAACGGATTATACTTATCATCACCAGAATATATGATAGGGAGAGTGTAATCTCCTTTAAGCAAATCAGGAACAGTGATAACAGCTTTACCATCTTTAACTTCTGAGGAATATGTTTTACCGTTAAATGTGGTTGTTACATTTCCTGTTGCATCACTTGGCAAGGTTATGGTGATTGTGGCATTTTCACCTTCAGTAATTTCACTGGCACTGATATCCATTGTGGTATTGATTTTTTTGACGTTTACAGTAATATTTGTTGAATTTTCAGCATAGATTTCACCATCACCAACTTCAACTGTAATGATTGCAGTACCTTCGCTGAGAGCAGTTACAATACCATTTTCATCTACGGTGGCAACAGTGTTATTGCTGGATGTGTAAGTAATGTCGAGTAATATTGAGTCTGGGTGTTTGGTGGCATTGATTTGATATCTTTCATCAACTTTCAAATCCAAAGTATCGTTATCAACAGTAACGCTGGCGTCATTCAAGCTGACATCTACAGTAATAGTTTTGTTTTCTGATTCTGCATACTTATTGTCCCCTGCAAAACTGACGGTGATAATTGCTTGACCTTTACCATTAGCAATAACATTACCTTTTCCATCAACAATAACGATAGAATCATCACTTGATGTGAAAGATACATTACCTGCATCAGATGGAGTCAAAGTAGCAGCAATAACAGTCTCATCACCAACAAACAAGTCTAATGAATCTGGATCAACAGTAATTTCAGTAGGAACTTTACTTACAGTAACATTAACTATAGTTGAGTTTTCAGCGTAAACGCCGTCGCCGCCAATTTTTACAAGAATAGATCCTGTACCGTTTTTCAATGCAGTGACAACACCATTCTCATCTACAATGTAAACACCTGAGTCATCCTGAACATAAGTTACATTTACTCCTTCAGGAACAGTGTTAGCGACAATGGTGAAATTTTGACCAACCTCTAAATTCAAAGTTTCATTGTTTACAGTGACGCTGGCATCGTTCAAGTTAACGGTAACAGCAATAGTCTTATTTTCTGCAGCAGTGTAATTTTCGTTACCTGCAAATGAAACAGTAATATTGGCTTCACCTTGCCTAATGCCTTTAATCTTGCCGTTTTCAACA
>JAFZMD010000065.1 GCA_017553445.1 Methanobrevibacter sp.
ACTTTCAATAAGATCAGTGTCAAACATTTCCCAATCTCTATTAACTACCTTACCTTCAGGAATATTTGCAACAGCTTGGCGGATAATTTTAATTGACTCAAAGGATTCAAGAACTCTCATCAATAAATTTGATTTTACATCACCATCCGGTTGAGTAACTACATTAAAATCAAAATCATCATACTCGAACATGTTTGTTCTTAAATCTCTTGCAACACCTGTTGCCCTTAAAGTAGGGCCAGTAACAGCCAATCTGATAGCTTGTTCAGTTGGAAGTACTCCAACACCAGTAATTCTTGAAATCAATATTGAATCAGCCAAAAATCTATCTGCAAAACCAGCAAGACCCTCTTCAATTTTATCCATGTCATTTTTAAGTCTTAATAATTTGGCTTCATCCAAGTCACATCTTGGTCTTACACCACCAATAATAGGACAACCATATTGAACCCTATTTCCCCCAATCATTGCAAGAAGTTCCATTACTATTTCTCTTAAGTAAAATACCCTCATTGAAAAGGTTTCATGAGCCACAGTTTCACAACCGTGAGCCAAATAAAGGAAATGTGAGTGCAATCTTTCAAGTTCGCCCATAATTACCCTAATATATGTGGCTCTTTCAGGCAATTCAATATCAAGACCTATTTCAGCAGTTCTACAAGAATTCCAAACATGTGAATTAGAACAGATACCGCAGATTTTTTCAGTCAGCGCATTACCTTTTTCAACAGGCAAACCTTCCATTATTCTTTCAATACCCCTATGATTAACACCAATAGTTATTTCAGCTTCCTGAACGATTTCGTCTTCAACAAAAAGCCTTACTCTGTAAGGTTCCAATGCAGCCGGGTGAACCGTACCCAGTGGAATTTCTGTTTCTATAATATTACTTCTTGGTACTTTTTCCTCCATTTAATCACCTAATCCGCATCTAATAATGTTGGTAATAATGTTACCACTCCAGCTAAAACATCTTGAGGCCTTACTGCACATCCTGGGACTTTTGCAGCAACAGGTATGATGTTTTCAACTGGTCCTTCAATTTCTTCAGACGGAATATCTCCATGAATATTCTTATATACTCCACCCATCAACGCACAACTTCCAGCAGCAACAACCAATTTAGGCTCAGGGATAGCTTCATAGATTGCTTCCAAAGGTTTCCTATTCAAATGTGTAACCGGCCCCGTAACAACCAAAACATCAGCTTCACGAGGATTCCAAGTTAAGAAAACCTTATATTGTTCAGCATCGAATCTTGGAGATAATATTGAGTTTACAATTTCAATATCGCAACCATTACATCCTCCAGTATAGACTAACATGACATGTATAGCTCTTGCTCTTGAAAATGATTTAATCCCCATTTACTCACCATCCTCCGTATTTTTTAACACCGTTTTATCTGAAAGATATGCTGAAATAACCTTAAGCTTATCTTCAGATATTTTAACTGGTTGTTTAATTAATTCACTAACATTAACTTCTTGATCTCCGACTGAATTTGGATGAACTGTCCCTTTTTGTCCATAAAGTGAATAAACAGGACAAAAATCATGACAATAATAGCAAACAACACATTTCTCAGGATTAATTTCGGGTACTTGATCTTTTATCCAGCCTTCAGCAATTGTAACTGGTGTTGCTAATTTTTTCATCTCAATAGCGTGAGTTGGACAAACATTAGCACAACCTGCACATCCAATACATGCAGATTCATCCACTTTTGTTTCCACTTCAACTGAAAGTGTAGAAATCTGACGTCTCATTTCCATGTCAGTTACTCTATCCGCAGCGAAAAAGATTCTTTTAAAGTTAGTAAACGCTCCTTCCAAAGCTACTCTTAGCATACTTTTCATTTAAATACCCTCTATTGAATCTTTAAAATTTCTCTCGAAGATAAATGCATTTGCAGGACAACTATTCTTACATGCTCCACAATATTCACATTTTTCTTCATTAACTATAAATTCACCATTAATTTCATCAATTGCTTCATATGGACATACTTTATGACACAAACCACAATGCATACACAATTTTTGGTCTATTAAATTGAAACCACCGATAATTTCTGCTTTATACATTGTTGTTTTAGGAATTGCATTTACTGGACAGTGCACAGCACAATTTTCACATAATATACATTTTTCCAAATCTACAGATATTGTGCCCCTGTTTAATGTAATAGCATCCTCCTGACATACTTCACAACATATTCCGCATGAAATACACTCATCTGAAACACTTCCATCCCAACTAGCTACTTTATATTTTCTTGCATTAGCTACATCACAGACTTGAACACATTTTCCGCAGCTTACACAGAATCCTGAAAGTGATGGAAGTTCCACTTCATCAAATTCATCGTAAATAAACATTTCATCGTCTTCATGCAATATTTTAACAGGACAATGACTAATAGCAATGTCATGAGTTGAATCAACATCTTTAGTTGGATCATATCTTAATTTACCATCGTCTTTTACAAGAGATTCATTTTCACATAAATCAGCGCATAATCCACAGTTAAGACATGAAACGATGTGTCCACTAGCTTTTTGATTGATTTTATTGACAACCAGATTAAAGTCTTCCATGGAAATTGCATTATGAGGACATGCCTTCATACAGTTTAAACAAAGCGTACATGTTGAATTATTGATAATCTGAAGCTTACTCATTGAACCATTAGGACAGACATCACTACAAATCCTACACTCACGACAAATTCCCTCATCCCTATCCTGAACAACATTAATTGCATTTTTTGGACAGTATTCAGAACATCTTCCGCAGAATA
>JAFZMD010000066.1 GCA_017553445.1 Methanobrevibacter sp.
GTAGTGATTTGGCTGTTAGTGTTGCTTTGAGTGAGGCTGTTAACGATAAAGTTATTGTTAGTGTTGGTGGTAAGGATTATACTGTTAATTTGGTTGGCGGTAAAGGTCAACTCACTGTTTCTGGTTTAGCAGCCAATACTTATGTTGTTTCTGCTAGTTATGCTGGTAATCAAAACTTGAGTTCTGCTAGTGCTACTAAGTCTGTTAGTGTTAATAAGAAGTCTGCTTCTATTACTGTTGTTGCTAATGATGTTGTTTATGGTAGTGATTTGGCTGTTAGTGTTGCTTTGAGTGAGGCTGTTAACGATAAAGTTATTGTTAGTGTTGGTGGTAAGGATTATACTGTTAATTTGGTTGGCGGTAAAGGTCAACTCACTGTTTCTGGTTTGGCTGGTGGTAGTTATGTTGTTTCTGCCAGTTTTGCTGGTAATCAAAATTTGAGTTCTGCTAGTGCTAAAAAATCCGTTAATGTCAATAAGGCCAATTCCACTATCTCAGTCAATGCTAAGGATATTTTAATAGGTGAAGTTGCAAACATTAACATTATTATGGGTGAAGATGAAACCGGTCAGTTAAAAGTTACTTTAAGCGATGATAAAGGGGTCATAAGCACTACAACACTTAACATTGCATCCAAGAATATTTTGCTTCCAATTTCTGATTTGAAGGCTGGTGAATATGATGTTTTAGTAAGTTATGCTGGAGATAATAACTACTTAGGAACTTCCAGTTCTGACTCATTTAAAGTCTCAAAAAGAAATCCAAAAATAATCCTCGATGCTCCAAACATTAAAGAAGGTAAAGATGCAGTAATCACTGTTAATATTGCCAATGCAACAGGCAGTGTTGTTGTTAAAGTAAATGGTAATGAAAATACTTTATCTTTAGTAAATAATAAAGCAGTTTTAACTTTATCTGGTTTGGCAATTGGATCATATGATGTAAGTGTAAGTTACGCAGGTAATGATATTTTATTGGCTGGCGTAAATACCACTACTTTTGAAGTGGAATATTATAAATACACTTATAAAGACTTGCAGGCTCTTATTGATGGAGCTTCCACTGGTAAAACCATTAATTTGGAAAGGGATTATGCATATGACCAAAGCGTTGATAATAATGTAATAACCATAAATAAGGCAATTACTATTAATGGTAATGGTCATGTTGTAGATGCTCTTGGAAAAGCAGGAATATTTAAAATAACTGGAAATAATGTTGTTTTAGATGATTTGGTATTAATAAATGCTAATGCTGTTAAAGGAGCTGCCGTATTTATCGCAGGATCTGATGTGACTGTTCAAAATACGATACTTGAAAACAACACTGCTGAGAGCGGTGCCGGAATATATTCCGAAGGTTTAAAAACAAGCATCATCGGATCCACATTTACAAATAATGTGGCCAATGTCGGTGCTGGTGCAGTTTTATATGGAGATGATGCAACAATATTCAAATCCAACTTCACATCCAACGAAGCAAATCTCGGTGCCGGAGCTGTCTCTTATGGTTTGAGAACAAATTGTACTGAATCAATCTTTAAAAACAACTCCGTTGTTATTGAAGACTTATTGTCTTCAAGTGATTTACTCAAATTATCATTAGATGATTTGTTGAAAGCACAGACAAATAATGGTATTGGTGCAGGTTTAGTACTTTATGGTGACGATGCTATTGTTTCTGATTCACAATTCATTGGAAATGATGCAAAAGAAGGTGCAGGTCTTGTTGTGGGAGCAAATAATTGTATTGTGTCTGGTTCTGTATTTGAAGATAACACTGCTGACAGCGGTGCCGGTGTTGTCATTACTGGTGAAAATGCTAGCGTCTTATATTCAACATTTACAAATAACAATGCTGAAGAAGGTGCGGGTCTTGTAATTAACGGTACCAATACAACGGTTTCAGAATCTGAATTCAATAAAAACAGTGCTAAAGAAGGTGCAGGTATCCTCGTTCAAGCTAAAAATACGACCGTAACTAACTCTTCATTCGAACAGAACACTGCAGAAATAGGTACGGCCATACTGGTTGAAGAAGAGGCATCACTTATCATTGAAGAGAACGATGTTTCAGATAAACCTTTAACTGTCGCATATATCTCTAGTTTGGAGATTATTGTTGATTCGGTTGAAGTTAATGAGGATGTAACCATTAAAGTTGTTGTAAAATCAGCATCCATTTATCCAATTTCCGGTACTGTTACAATTAAATTTGCCAATGAGGAGTATAAAGTTAAAGTTGAAAATAATTCTGCAATTAAAGTGATTTCAGGATTGCCTGCTGGTGTATATGATGTTTCAGCCAAATATTCTGGAGATGTAAATCACACCTCCAGTTCAGCTGCCGGAAACTTCACTGTTTCAAAAATTTCAAATGTGAACATTACAAGTGAAATTGATGGAGCATACAGCGGTGAACGTTCAAATATAACCTTTAACTTACCGGAGGATGCAACTGGAACTGTTACAGCTACTGTTAATGGTAAAAAATACAATGCTCCAGTAACTAATGGTTCAGCTACCATTACTCTGGACAAATTGCCTGTTGGTGATTATAAAGTAGATATGCAGTATTCTGGTGATGATAAATATGCAAGCGTTAAATATACTACAGATATTGCTATAGAGTCATCTATCGTTATCAATGCACCTGATTTAGTCAAATATTATAAAGGACCTGAACGTTTTGTTGTTACTGTAACTGACTATAAAGGCAATGTCATTTCTGGCGAAAATGTTACCATTAACCTCAATGGAAAAGATTACATTAGAACCACTGATGATAAAGGTGTCGCTTCAATGGCCATTAATTTAAACAGTGGAAAATATAATGTAACTGTTAAATATGGTGATTGTAGTGTTAATTCAACCATTACAGTAAAATCTACCGTTAGCGGACAAAATGTTACTAAAATGTTTAGAAACGGCACTCAATACTATGCTACTTTCATTGATACAAATGGAAATACATTAGCAAACAATACTGAAGTCGAGTTTAACATTAATGGAGTTTTCTATAAACGATACACTAATGAAAAAGGTGTAGCTCGTATGAACATTAATTTAAACCCTGGTGAGTATATTATCACTGCTAAAAACCCTAAATCTGGTGAAATGTATACAAACATCATTACTGTGTTATCTACAATTGTTGAAAACAATGATTTAACCAAGTACTATAAGAATGCTTCCCAGTATTCACTTAAACTACTTGACGCTCAAGGTAATCCTGTAGGTGCTGGTGTAGAGGTTAAATTAAACATTAATGGTGTATTTTACACAAGATCATCAAATGCTTCTGGTTATGTTAATATGAATATTAACTTAGTGCCGGGAACTTATACCATTACTGCAGAATATAATGGTTTAAGAGCATCAAACACTATTAAAGTCTTGCCTGTAATCGAGACTAAGGATTTATCCATGAAATATAAGGATGGATCTAAGTTTGAAGCTAAGATTTTGGATGGTCAGGGTAAACCTTATGCCGGTCAGGAGGTAACATTCAACATTAATGGTGTATTCTACAAAAGAACTACTGGTGAAGATGGTATTGCTCGCTTAAGCATTAATTTATTGGCGGGTAAATACATTATCACCACTATGTACAATGGTTTAAATGCTGCAAACAAAGTTACTATTTCAAGTTAAAGATTAATATCTTTAACTTATTCTTTTTTAATTTTATATTGTCTGATGCAATTTTTGCCTTAGAGGTTACTATTTCTTAAAGTTCTTTAAAAATTCAAATAATTGCTGATGTGGTTGATATTTTTCAATAATCAACAAATCAATTAATTCAGTTTAATTTTTTTTAAAATAATAAATTGATTATTCATTTTTTTTTAAGATATTCAATCAAAATATAATTCTTTATCATTTTTTATCTATTCTACTTGTTTTTTAATAAAATATATATATTCACATTGATATACCTAAAAATGAATAGGAATTATCGCCTATAATTTCTATTTGTTTTCATTAATTGACTGGACCAGGGGGTGAAAATAGAAAAATGAAAGGCAAGACGTTTATTGTGATAATGGCTATATTTATTATTCTATGCTCATTTCAAGCTGCAAGTGCATTTGAAGACAATAATTTAACTCAAAGTGATGTTTCAGCTGTTGAGGATGTTCAATTTACGGATACTGTAGTTGTCCAGGATGAATCCGCCAATCAATCGGTTGAAGTTCCGGACGTAGACAACGCTAAAATTGAAAAATCATCTGCTATAGGATCTGATGATTTGTTGCAGGTTAGTTCGGACGGTGAAAACATTTTGGAAGCAGTTCATACTCCGGGAGTTTTTGTCTACACTGTTGATTATGACCCTCAGTATCAGGACGTTGATGAAGTGCCTCTTGAAAGGTTTTTCAAGGCGGTTTACTGGGGAATTAGGGATTATGTCCAAAGCCATGGCAGTAAGCCTACCGAATGGGATGTTTTCTTATGCAACAAAACATTTACCGGAGGTTACGGCGATGCTGGTGTCGGCACAATACAGACAGGTTATCTCTCTTCAGACGGCTCTCGTGTTCGCTATTTGACATTCAACGGTATGAATTATAACCCTTATGTTGCTTTAACCATACATCTCTATGGTGGATATGATAAGGATGATGGATTAACTTCAACTCTGGATTTGACAGATTATGGTGCAGATTGCGCAATTATAGATTTCAGTACTTCTGATTCTTCAATCACTGGAATCAATTTCAGGAATTTCGATGTAAATAAGCATGCAAACACTGTAAATCCTGACAGTGAAACCCCATTTGTTAAGTTGGGTGATGGAAGTAATCCGAGTTATATGCCTGAAGCATTAATCAAGGATTGCACCTTTGAAAACATCACGCTCAATCCAAAACAGCCGTTATACGCGGTTGGTGATGTTGGTGATTTGTATTACGATAATTATTATTATGACCAGGTATCTCTGGACAGGTTTTTCAAATTTGTCTTCTGGGGTGTCAGGGATAAAATCGCTAATCAAATTAAAAACGGCAAAACCCCGACCTGCGAATGGAATGTATATTTATGTAACAATACATTCACCGGAGGATATGGGGAATTGGGTATCTCAACAATAAATACGGGATATACATCTTCGGATGATTATGTTCGTGCCCAGTATCTGACATTCAGAAATTTCTTCAAATACAATTATGGCATTGATTTAAATGTCACGGTTCATTTATATGGAGGATATGACCAGACCGACGGTTTGACATCAACTTTGGATTTAACAAATTACGGCGCTTCACATATCCTTATGGATTTAAGCGGAGGTTCTTCTTCACTCACCGGATTGAATATTATCAACTTCAACGCTTCAAAGCATGATTATGCTAGCTGGGAGGATTATTCAAAGCCGTTTATTTTCTTGGGTGATGATAAAATCTCAAATTACCAGTCAAATATAATTAACTGTACTTTCCAAAATATTACGCTAAATCCTAAGCAGCCTATTGTCAGAATGGCATTCGTTGCCGGTCCTCAGGACAGCTCTAAGATTGTAAATTCAGGAGGTCTTGTTGAAGGCTGCAGGTTCTTGAACAATAGTGCATCTCAAATGATTGCAATCAGCGGTCCTGTAGATGATCTTAAGCATAATGATTGGGGTCCTATCTTTTACGGATTCAGGGCCAACAACAATGAATTCATTGGAAATGTCGGTAATCAGGAATTTAATTCAAATCTCAAGTCATTAGGTCTTTGTATTAAACTGTGGAACGAAGTGTTCAATGCAACTTTGGACAATAACCGCTTTATCAACAACACCAATGCAGTGCATGGTGCGGCTTATTGTATCATAGGTTTTAATGCAACAATAACTAATAACTACATTGAAGGAAACGAGGCAGTCTTCGGTGCGGGTATTGAAGCTCACAACGGTAATATTACTGTCAGCGATTCTGTCTTTGTAAATAATGCTGCAAAAGGAAATCATTCTCAACATCCGTTTAGGGATGGTAGTGGTGCAGCCATTGCACTTTTGGGATGCAACAACTACATTTACAACTGTACTTTTATAAATAACACTGCAGAAGGCCATGCCGGTGCAATAGATATTGTAGGTGATGACAAGACATTGCCTGACGGAACCGTTTACTATCTGGTTGCAGATAACACGGTGATTGAAAATTCAAAATTCTTTGATAATCTTGCACATGACTATGCCGGTGCGGTACACATTAACGGTACAAATACAAGAATCGACAATTCCACTTTTGAAGGCAATAATGCTTCACATGCCGGTGCGGCTAAATTAATCGGTGAAAACGCAACTATAGTAAACTCTTCATTTAGCTATAACAACGCTATTCAGGGCGGTGCATGTTATGTTGAAGGCAATCACTCAAAAATTTTAATGTCCACATTTACTAATAACAATGCAACACGTGACTTATCCAATGTAAGGCCAGATTCTTCCAGGATAACTGCAGGTGGCGCAATATACTTTATCGGTAACTATGTAGACGTGATTGACTCAATATTTACTGAAAACAATGCAGACGGAGAGTATACTAATAGCAATGCTGAAGGTTTAGGCGGAGCCATTTACATTGCCGGCAAAAACCTAAATTTCTATAATAATACTTTCACTGATAATGCGGCCGTATTGGGTGGTGGTGTATTTATTAAAGGAGAAAATGTTGCTGCCAGTCTAATGAACTTCACCGGAAACAAAGCTGTTCAGGGTGGAGCCTGTTATGATGAAGGTCAAAACATTGTCCTTACTAAAATCGTTGCCGCTTTCAATGAAGCTGTTCAGGGTGGTGCGGTATATGCCAATAGTGATGAACTGACAATATCCGATTCCGAATTCAATTGCAATTATGCTGTTGAAGGAGGTGCATCTTATATTGCCGGTAAAAATAATCTAATCACGCAATCCTACTTTAGCTTTAACAATGCAACTTATGATTTAAGATTAAACACAAAAGGCACTGATAAGAAAACCAAAGGAGGAGCCATATATCTTGGAGGTCCGACAAACGTTATAGAAAATTCTAAATTCTATAACAACACTGCTGTTGCCACTAACGAATCAACTGAAATCATACAGACTACGCCGGGTCTTTTAGGTGCTTACCTTGAAACCAATGGTGTTGATGATGACGGTTTGGGTGGAGCAATTTATGTTGGTGAAAATAACAACAGAATTAACTCAAATAGTTTCGATTATAATACGGCACGTAACGGATCTGCAATATATAATGACGCATCAGGCACATCATTCAATGATGACTCATTCGTTAAAAATCAGGCATGGTCATACATATTGGAAGTAAATGCAACTCCGGAAAAATCATACTATGGAACTCCTGTTTCAATTAATGTTTACAACTATGTTGCCGGAGACAATATCCTAAACGCCATCTACAATGCTAAGGATGTTGGAGACGTTACATTCAACAATGTGGCTTATGTTATCAACGATGATGAATCCCAAATTGAAAGAACGCCTGCAAGTGACACACACCCTGTTTTAGGTGCTAGTGAAGGCAAATTATACCAGGATGCACGTGAAAGATATCAGCCTATTGTGGTTGAAATCTATGACGGTGATGGTGATGTCATTGAAAACAGAACGGTTTTAACTGACTTGTACGGTAATTACACATTTGAACTTTTGGGTTTGGCTCCTGGAGATTACTCCATATTGGCTTACCATCCGGAAGATAGAAATTACAAATGGATCATTACTCAAAACACTTTTGAAGTAATTCCGATTGTCAATCTTAGCGTCAATAAAGTCGTTGACTTTGATGATGCCATTGTTGGAGATATTGTTACATTTACAATTAAAGTTACTAACAATGGACCATGTAACGCTACAAAAGTAAGTATAAACGACACATTACCTGCTGGCCTAAGCTTAGTCGACGGCAATCTAAATCATGTCGTTGATTTCATGGAAGTTAACGGAACATATGAGTTCACCGTTAAAGCCAAGACCCAAAGATTAGGCACATTCACTAATGAGGTAAGTGTCAACTGTTTCGAAAATGAAACCGTTAAAACTGACAATGCTACGGTTAAGGTCTTTGTGACTGATATTAAAATCAATAAGACTGCTGATGTGCATTCTGTTTTAGTTAATGATTTGGTTAACTTTACCATTGTTATCAGGGATCATGGCGGTCTCCGCGCTACTGGTGTAACGATTTATGATACTTTGGATGATGCCTTTGAGTTTGTCGCTGCTGGCGGCAATTATGCTAGAAACGGTCAGGATATCGTTTGGAATGTTGGTACTTTGGCTCCTGAGCAGACATATACTACTTGGCTTCAGGTCAGGGTTGTTAAAAATGGCACATTTGAGAATGTGGCTCTTGTAAACTGTACGGAAGAACCTACGCTTCAGGATGACAATGATTCTGTTGAAGCAAGATATGAGGTTGTCCTGGATATTGATAAGGTTGCTGACTTTGAGGACGCTATTGTTGGTGATTTGATTACGTTTACGATTACTGTTACTAATAATGGTCCATCTAACGCTACAAATGTTGTAATTGAAGATGTGCTGCCTGACGGTTTAACCTTTGTCGAAGGTAATTTAAGTCAAACTCTCAAGCTATTGGAGAGCGGTGATTCTTACACATTCACTGTTACGGCAAAGACTACTGCGCTAGGTAACTTCACAAATGTCGTATCCACCTACTGTGATGAGAACAGCACAGTTAAATCTGATAATGCTACCGTTGAAGTGTTTGTAACTGATTTAAGACTTAATAAGACTGCTGATGTGCATTCTGTTCTGGTCAATGATTTGGTTAACTTCACTGTTACAGTTAGGGATCACGGTGGTCTTCGTGCTAATGATGTGAGGATTTATGATACTTTGGATGATGCCTTTGAGTTTGTTGCGGCCGGAGGTAACTACATTAGAAATGGTCAGAATATCGTTTGGAATGTTGGTGCTTTAGCTCCTGAGCAGACCTATAGTACTTGGGTTCAGGTCAGGGTTATTAAAAACGGCACATTTGTAAATGTGGCTCTTGCTAACTGTACGGAAGAGCCTTCTCTTAGACATCATAACGACACTGTTGAAGCAAGATACGATGTTGTCTTGGATATTACAAAAGATGTGGATTATGATGACACTATTGTTGGTGATTTGATCACTTTCACGATTACTGTTACTAATAATGGTTTGTCAAACGCTACAAATGTTGTTATTGAGGATGTCCTACCTGATGGCTTGGAGTTGGTTGACGGTAATTTAAGTCAAACTCTTGACATCTTGAAAGGAGGAGAATCTTACACATTCGCTGTTAAGGCCAGAACTACTATGTTAGGTAACTTCACAAATGTCGTATCCACTTCCTGTGATGAGAACAGCACTGTCAAGTCAGATAATGCTACTGTCAGGGTATTTGTGACTGATATTAAAATCAATAAGACTGCTGATGTGCATTCCGTTTTGGTTAATGATTTGGTTAACTTTACCATTGTTATCAGGGATCATGGTGGTCTTCGTGCTACTGATGTGAGGATTTATGATACTTTGGATGATGCCTTTGAGTTTGTCGCTGCTGGAGGTAACTACGTCAAAGACGGTCAAAAGATTGTTTGGAATGTTGGTGCTTTAGCTCCTGAGCAGACCTATACTACTTGGGTTCAGGTTAGGGTTGTTAAAAATGGCACATTTGAGAATGTGGCTCTTGTAAACTGCAGTGAAGAACCTACGCTTCAGGATGACAATGATTCTGTTGATGCAAAATATGATGTAGTTCTTGATATCACTAAAGTTGTGGATTATGATGATGCTATTGTTGGTGATTTAATCACGTTTACGATTACTGTTACTAATAATGGTTTGTCTAATGCTACAAATGTTGTTATTGAGGATGTCCTACCTGACGGTTTAACCTTGGTTGAGGGTAATTTAAGTCAAACTCTTGGTCTATTGAAAGGCGGTGAATCTTACATATTTACAGTTAAGGCTAAGACTACAATGTTAGGTAACTTCACAAATGTGGTGTCCACTTCATGTTATGAAAACAGTACGGTTTTAACTGACAATGCTACTGTCAGGGTCTTTGTGACTGATATTAAGATTAATAAGACTGCTGATGTGCATTCTGTTTTAGTTAATGATTTGGTTAACTTTACCATTGTTATCAGGGATCATGGTGGTCTTCGTGCTACTGGTGTGAGGATTTATGATACTTTGGATGATGCGTTTGAGTTTGTCGCTGCTGGTGGTAACTACGTCAAAGACGGTCAAAGAATCGTTTGGAATGTTGGTGCTTTAGCTCCTGAAGAGACCTATACTACTTGGGTTCAAGTTAGAGTTGTTAAAAACGGCACATTTGAGAATGTGGCTCTTGTAAACTGCAGCGAAGAACCTACACTTCAGGATGACAACGATTCTGTTGATGCAAAATATGATGTAGTTCTTGATATCACTAAGGTTGCTGACTTTGAGGACGCTATTGTTGGTGATTTAATCACGTTTACGATTACTGTTACTAATAATGGTTTGTCTAATGCTACTAATGTTGTTATTGAGGATTCATTGCCTGACGGTTTAACTTTGGTTGACGGTAATTTAAATCAGGTTGTTGATCTTTTAGCTCCTGGTGAGTCTTACACATTCGCTGTAAAAGCTAGAACCACTATGTTGGGTAATTTCACAAATGTTGTATCTACTTCCTGTTATGAAAATAGTACTGTCAAGTCAGATAATGACACTGTCGAAGTGTTTGTAACCGATTTAAGACTTAATAAGACTGCTGATGTGCATTCTGTTTTAGTCAATGATTTGGTTAACTTCACTATCACTGTTAGAGACCACGGTGGTCTTCGTGCTACTGATGTGAGGATTTATGATACTTTGGATGATGCGTTTGAGTTTGTTGCGGCAGGAGGTAACTACGTCAAAGATGGTCAAAGAATCGTTTGGAATGTTGGTATTTTAGCTCCTGAAGAGACCTATACTACTTGGGTTCAGGTCAGGGTTGTTAAAAACGGCACATTTGAGAACGTAGTTCTTGCAAACTGTACTCAAGAGCCTTCTCTTAGACATCATAACGACACTGTTGAAGCCAGATATGATGTTGTCCTGGATATAACAAAAGATGTGGATTGTGATGATGCTATTGTTGGTGATTTAATCACTTTCACGATTACTGTTACTAATAATGGTTTGTCTAATGCTACTAATGTTGTTATTGAGGATTCATTGCCTGACGGTTTAACTTTGGTTGACGGTAATTTAAATCAGGTTATTGATCTTTTAGCTCCTGGTGAGTCTTACACATTCGCTGTAAAAGCTAGAACCACTATGTTGGGTAATTTCACAAATGTTGTATCTACTTCCTGTTATGAAAACAGTACGGTTTTAACTGACAATGCTACTGTCAGGGTCTTTGTGACTGATATTAAAATCAATAAGACTGCTGATGTGCATTCTGTTTTAGTTAATGATTTGGTTAACTTTACCATTGTTATCAGGGATCATGGTGGTCTTCGTGCTACTGATGTGAGGATTTATGATACTTTGGATGATGCGTTTGAGTTTGTCGCTGCTGGAGGTAACTACGTTAAAGACGGTCAAAAGATTGTTTGGAATGTTGGTAGTTTGGCTCCTGAAGAAACCTATACTACTTGGGTTCAAGTTAGGGTTATTAAAAACGGCACATTTGAGAATGTGGCTCTTGTAAACTGCAGTGAAGAACCTACGCTTCAGGATGACAACGATTCTGTTGAAGCAAAATACGATGTTGTCCTGGATATTACAAAAGATGTGGACTTTGAGGACGCTATTGTCGGTGATGAATTGGTTTTCACCATTACTGTTACTAACAACGGCAAATCCAATGCTACAAATGTTGTTATAAATGATGAATTGCCGGATGGTTTAACTTTAGTCGATGGTAATTTAAACCAGGTTATTGAAATTTTAACTCCTGGCGAATCTTACACATTTGCTGTAAAAGCTAAAACTACCGCATTAGGCACATTTACTAACGTTGTAACAGTATCATGCTTTGAAAATAGCACTGTCAAATCAGATAATGCTACTGTTGAAGTATTTGTAACTGATTTAAGACTCAACAAAACTGCAGATGTGCATTCCGTATTTGTCAATGATCTGGTTAACTTCACTATTACAGTTAGGGACCATGGCGGTCTTCGTGCTACTGATGTGAGGATTTATGATACTTTGGATGATGCGTTTGAATTTGTTGCAGCTGGCGGAAACTACACTAGAGAAGGCCAGTATATCGTTTGGAATGTTGGTGCTTTGAATCCTGAAGAAACCTATACTACTTGGGTTCAGGTTAGGGTTGTTAAAAACGGTACATTTGAGAACATAGCTCTTGCAAACTGTACTCAGGAACCTTCCCTTAGACATCATAACGATACGGTTAAAGCACATTATCCTTTAGAGTTATCAGTTATCAAGGTAGCTGTTGACAAAATTGTCTACAATGGTGATAAGGCAAGCTTTAAGATTACTGTTGAAAATGATGCAAATGCTGAAATTAACGGTATCTTTATTGATGAAATAATTCCTGAAGGATTAGTTTATGACTATTTCATCGGCTCTAATTGGACTAATGATGGAACTAAATTCTATTATAATGCTCCTTTAGGTGTTGGTGAAAGTGTTGAATTAACAATTGTCGTAAAAACTACAAAATCAGGTAATTTCACAAATAAAGTTATTGCAGGCGCTTATGATGTAGCAAATCATACTGCTGAAGATAACGTATTGGTTTACACTCCTAGCATCACTGTAATAGAGGATGTCGATAAAGCATCAGTTGCCGTAGGTGAAACAGTTGTATTTACTATAACTGTAATCAATACTGGTGATTGTACTCTTGGCGATGTCTTTGTTATTGATGAGCTTCCGGATTCATTAGAATTCATTAGTTTTAATGGGGACGGATGGACTAAAGAGGGTAACAGATACCTATACTCAGGCAGCCTGGCTGCTGGCGAAAGTATAAGCTTCACTATAGTATGCAATGCTACAAAAGCAGGAAATGTTACAAACGTTGTTGTTGCAGGATCAAATGCCACTGGAAACGTAAGTGATAGTGTTGATGTTTCCATTAGTGACAATGTTGTTCCTGATAAAAAACCGGTAAAAGACGTTGCTGATGAAAAACCTGCAAAACATACTGTTGTTGATGCAAAAGCTACTGGTAATCCAATAATCATGTTATTATTGATTATTTTTGTGCTTGTTCCTTTAAGAAGACGTAAACACTAAATTTTAAACTTTTTTGGGGGTTTAAAACCCTCATCTTTTTAACTTTTTTTTCAAACTGACTATTTTTATCTAAATACTCATACATCACATCCCAATTATTTTTTAAAATATGTCAATCTTTCGTTTAAATTAATTTAATCTTTGATTAAACGCTATAATTTTTCATCAACTTATTGTTTGGTGATAGCTATTTTTAATTATTTTACACTTTGTCTTGGGCCTGTAAAGAGGTACCTTTTGATTATTAAATTTGTGGGATGGGGAATGTTTTAATTCACAATGATGTTTTAACTTTTCTCTTTCTTTCTCTTGCAACAGGCAAAACAATATTTAAATTAATTGTCAATACTCCTCTTGCGATATTAATTGCTGAAAATTTAGCACAAATCAAATATTGCATTCTCATTTCTATATCAAGTCCCACTTCAGGTATGGAATTTCGTAATTTTTCCATTAAAAAAGACTTCAAAAAAAGAACATGAAAAAGTATTTTAAATATAGAAATTAAAAATAATAGTATTATTGACTAAGTTTTTTACTTTTTCAATTTTCAAAAACCAAGAGGTTATATTTCATGTATGTTCAAAAATTTGAGGATTTAAACAAATCTGATATTGCAATTGCAGGTGGTAAAGGTGCTAATTTGGGAGAATTAACACAAGCAGGCATTCCTGTACCGCCAGGTTTTGTAGTAACTGCTGAAACTTATCAGAAATTCATGGAAGACACCGGAATTAATGATAAAGTTTTAGACATTTTAGATAAAATTGATATTAACGATACTAAAGCTCTTCAAGCTGCGGCTGAAGAAATTAAAGCTATTATCGTCGAAACCCCTATTCCAGAAGACATGATCATGTTTATCAAAGAAGCTTATAATCAACTCTGTCAGAGGGTAGGTGAAGACGATACTGATGTAGCTATCAGGTCATCCGCTACTGCTGAAGATTTACCTGAAGCTTCCTTTGCAGGTCAACAAGACACTTTCTTACACGTAAGTGGTGACGAAGAGGTAATAGAATATGTTAGAAAATGTTGGGCATCCTTATTTGAAGCAAGGGCAATTTTCTATCGTGAAGAAAACAACTTTGAACACTCCAAAGTATTGATTGCTGTTGTTGTTCAAAAGATGGCCGTTGCCGATAAGGCAGGAGTAATGTTTACCGTAAACCCATCAACCGGTGAGGAAATAGCTTTAATCGAAGGATCCTGGGGTCTTGGTGAAGCGGTCGTATCCGGAGATGTAACTCCTGACAACTATCAGGTTGACAAAGCAAATAATGAAATTATCAATGTTACTATTTCTGATAAAAAGGTAATGTATACCAACGATGAAAGCGGAACAAGTATTAAAGTTGATGTTCCTGAAAAATTAAGAATGGAACGTGTTTTATCAGACGAAGAACTCATTGAATTGACTGAAATGGGTAAAAGAGTACAGGCTCACTACGGCGAACCTATGGATACCGAATGGGCATTTGAGAGAGACAACCTATTCCTGCTTCAGGCAAGACCAATCACAACATTAGGGGACGCTGAAGGTACTGAAGATGATGGTGACAGTGTTGAAGGTGAAGTCTTGGTGAGAGGTTTAGGAGCAAGCCCGGGCATTGCTACAGGTCTGGTAAAAATCGTTTTAGACATTGATGAATTGGATAAAATCGAAGAAGGGGATGTCATGGTTACAACAATGACCACTCCTGATATGGTGCCTGCTATGAGAAGAGCAAGCGGTATTGTAACTGATGAAGGTGGTGTAACCTGTCACGCTTCAATCATCTCCCGTGAATTGGGTATTCCTTGTGTTGTCGGAACAGGTGACGCTACAAAAGCCTTAAAAGAAAACACCGGCGTTACATTGGACGGTAAAAAAGGTTTAGTATTTGAAGGTATTAAGGAAGTTAAGGAAGATGCCCCTCAAGCTCAAGTAGTGGCTGGTGAAGCTCCAATCTTAACAGTAACTGAAGTTAAAGCTAATGTAAGTATGCCTGAAGCAGCAGAAAAAGCAGCTGCAACCGGTGCAGATGGTGTTGGACTTTTAAGAACCGAACACTTGATGTTGACTGCCGGAGTGCACCCTGGAAAATTCATCGCTGACGGAAGAGAAGATGAACTGATTGATACAATAGCCGACAATGTTCAGATTGTTGCCGATGCATTCTATCCAAAACCTGTATGGTACAGAACCCTTGACGCACCTACAGATGAGTTCATCACTTTGGAAGGTGGAGAAAACGAACCTCGCGAACATAACCCTATGCTCGGTTGGAGAGGTATCAGAAGGGAGTTAGACCAACCTGAAATCCTTAAATGCGAATTCAAAGCTATTAAAAAATTGCATGAAAAAGGATACACAAACATTGGTATCATGATTCCATTATCACAATCTCCTGCTGAACTCGTTAAAGCTAAAGAGTTATGTGCTGAAGTCGGATTCATCCCTCACAAGGATGTTGACTTTGGTATGATGGTGGAAATCCCTGCAGCTGCAATAATTATTGACGAATACTTAAAAATCGGTGTGGACTTTGTAAGTTTAGGAACCAACGATTTAACCCAATACACACTTGCAGTTGACAGAAACAACGAATTTGTAGCAAAACACTATACTGAAGAACACCCTGCAGTAATGAAACTGATTGAAAGAACTATCAGAAAATGTGCTGAAGCAGGAGTTACATGCAGTATCTGCGGTCAGGCAGGAAGTGTTCCACATATCGTTGAAAAACTCGTTAAATTTGGAATTACCAGTGTAAGTTCAAATGCAGATGCAATAGCTGAAGTCAGAAAGACTGTAGCTCGTGCTGAACAAAAAATTATTTTAGAAGCTGCCCGTAAGCGTCTAGAATAACTTTTTTTCTTTTTTTCTTTTTTGTATTTTAACTATTAATAGATGATTTTATGAATGATTTACCGATAAACAAAGATGAAATTCTAAAAGAATTGGATTCAATTCAGGAAAAAGATTTAAAATATTCAAGTGGCCGTATTTTAGGCTCAATGTGCACAGAAGCACATCCCTTTGGAAAAGAGGTTTATATAAAATTTTTTGACAGCAACTTGGGAGACCCTGGCTTATTTAAGGGAACCAAATCAATTGAAGAGAAAACCGTTCAGATTATTGGTGAGTTGTTAAATCTGGATAAGGCTTATGGAAATATTGTAACTGGAGGAACCGAAGCAAATATCATGGCCATAAGGGCCGCCAGAAATCATGCAAGAAAATATAAAAACATCAAAAACGGCGAAATAATACTTCCGAGATCCGCTCACTTTTCATTTAAAAAGGCAGCCGACATGATGAATCTCAAGATTGTGGAAGCGGATTTGGATGAAAACTATAAGATTAATGTTGGATCCGTCAAAAGTAAAATCACTCCAAATACTGTAGCTATTGTTGCAATTGCCGGGACAACCGAATTGGGTATGATTGATCCGATTGAAGAAATATCTGAGATTGCTCATGAAAACAATATCTATTTCCATGTTGATGCCGCATTCGGTGGTTTTTCAATTCCCTTTTTAAGGGATTGCGGTTATGATTATCCTGAATTTGACTTTAAATTGCCTGGAGTTTCATCCATAACGGTAGATCCCCATAAGATGGGTCTGGCACCGATTCCTGCGGGAGGAATAATTTTTAGAGAAAAAGAGTATCTGGAAGTTATGGCTGTGGATTCTCCGTATCTGACGGTTAAAACCCAATCCACTATTGTCGGAACCCGTATCGGAGCTTCAACAGCTGCAACATATGCTCTTTTAAAGTATTTCGGCAGGTCAGGCTATTCAAAGCTGGCTGAAAATCTTATGGAAAACACTTTCTTTTTAAAGGAGTCTCTGGAAAAAATAGGTTATGAAGTAATTGTCGAACCGGAACTGAATATCATTGCATTTAATCATCCTGAAAAAAGTCCGGAACTGTTGTCTGAAGAATTGGAAAAAATAAATGGGTGGAAAGTTTCAGTTGCAAACTGTCCAAATGCAATCAGGATTGTTTTAATGAACCATGTAACTAAAACTCACTTAAAAGAATTTTTATCTGATTTGGAGAAATTATATTAAATCTCTTCAACATACATCAATGGATAATTCAGCTCCTCAATGTATTCTATTCTGATGACTGCCTTCACATCGTCGACCAGGGTATGTATCCTGACGTCAAGCATATCGCCGGAAAGTGAAATGTAGTCGAATTCGGTATTGTCATTTAAATTTATTTTGACTTCAACGTCTTCAATTGCCGGCTGCAGTTTAAATGATTCTTCTATTGTTCGCTCCAATCCTTCCTTTGTATCTTTATTTACAGGTGTTCCTACAAACTGGTGGAATAATGCGCCCATGCTTATCCCGCCTTCGAATATGGCACGTTCACGGGATGTTATGTTGGAGAAATATTTCTCATTAACATCCATTCACATTCCTCCATTCAGGAATATGATTTTATCGTATATCGCCTGCGAGGAAATCGGATTAAAGCAGAAATAGAATAAGATTACACTTATGATTAACACAGCAGCTAAAATGTATGGTCTTGAATCTTTCGGATAGACAAATGCTATGACCAGACCAACAACCAGGAACGCTCCAGCTATCATCCATGCATAGGATTCCTTTGGATTGTCATTAATTATTTTTTCATCTATTCCGCTGACGTTTGTCCTTTCACCTTCAACAATCAGCCGGTTTTCTGTTGAACCAATAGGATCACATGTGATTAATAATACTTTGTTTCCTGTATTATTAACGTCTAAATGGTATGTTGCAGGTACTATTGTCTTATTCGTAACGGTATAGTTGACCTCTCCCACTTCTGGCCATTCCAAGGTTATGATATCTCCATTTTCAAGTTCATTCAATCTTAGGAAAGGAGATCCCTGAAGTGTTCTGTGTCCGAAAATAACAACATCACCGTTTGTTGGAATTGATGATTTTTCATCTATCATTACACCTAAATCCAAGGATATATTGTTCATCTTTTCATTTATCCCCACTTTATCTACAATCACAACAGGGGAGGTAATATTTTTCTCAGTTATGGTTTTGTGAGCAAAATAATTAACTTCTCCTGCGGCATATAAACCTATTATCAGAATACAAATGATTACAATAATAGTTGAAATACTCGGTTTGTTCATAATATCATCTTTATATCTTTAATATAATATAATTTTTCTATCCGGAATATGTTGAATTAATTTCACCTGCCATCCATGATGGTGCCTTTGTGGTCGGTATCGTCAAAACTATGCTGTCCATATTGTTTATGATGAATGTAACCTTATCATGAGGTACCTCAATTAAAAGCATATATTCTGCATCCAAATCTCCCAAATTGATTTCCCTTTCATAATTTGACAGCTTGACACCATAATCTCTAAGCATATCCAAAGTGGTCTTTTCATCATAGCCCTGTACTATCGCTCCCTTAAGCATTTCCAGGACATTTGAAGAAAATGTCTGTGAATTTTCATTTGGATTGGTATTGTTTCCCTCAACAACAGTATTTCCTTTTGAATATTCGGAGTCTATCTCGCCGTTGTCCTCATATCTCATTATTGACAGTACAGTACATCCGCACACGTCGGCTTCACTTTTGTTTGCATCTACGGAATCATTGAACAGGCTGTCGTTGTTGTTTTTATAGATGTCAACTATGCTTCCGACACCTATCAGTCCGGCTCCTGCCTGCAGTCGGGAAACTAGGATTGGAACGGAAACGGTATCGGGCTTTTTAAACAGCATATCAGATAATTTTTCTGCAGTATTGTCATTTACAAGTTCAATCGCTTCATTTGCAGACATTATGACATTTCTTGAATCGTTTTCATAAACAACCATGGTACGATTGAACTGATCGGTATTTGCATGGATGCATTGTATATGGAACTTTTTCCAATCACGGGTTGCCGATTTTAAAATGTTGATTGATTTTACCTCATAGACATTGTTGGCATCATTGATTTCGTTTTCTATTTCAAAGACGCTTCCGGCATCAGCCAGAGGTCCTTTGTATAATGAATGCAGTTCGTTTAATTTTGCTGTTTTTTCTTCATTAAGCTCTTGCTGTGCAGGTTCATAAATTATAAAGTAATATGCTGAAATTATCAGTGTCAATATGATAATTGTCGTGATGATTTTTCCAATTTTTCTTTTTTTCTCATCACTTATATTATCAGACGCTTTATTTTTAAATAATGAACCTAATTTATTGTTAAAAGCTTCTATTGCAGTTATTTCATTTTCTTGTTTTAGTTTTGGCCTTGGAATTTCATTATTTTTCAAATCATCTAGTTCACCAAATCCTTTAAGATAGGGTGAATCCTTTGGCTTTTTCATATTAAACCCTCACTAACTTTAATAAAATCAGGCATTCGGACGGGTATAATGCTGTGAAATTCAAAATCCGAATGCCTAAAAAGCTCTTTTTGAAATCTTTTTCATTAAAAATTTCTAAAAAACTTTAATATTAGTATTAACATCGTCATTATTAAGTTTAACTTATATTAGAGGTTTAAATTATCGTTTAATTGCATTTTAAAGCTTTGAAGGTTATTTTTCAAAAAAATAATATTTGTCAACATGTTAAAAAAATTGCTTTCATTGATAAAAATTGTCTTAAAAAACTATTAATTTTTCAATAAAGATAAAATATATATAAGAATTTAAAGTAATTTAATATTGTTAGACCTTAATTAATAGTACCTTATTTCAGCGATTTCTTTATGGCTAAACTGAGGGTTTTAAGTAATTTAACTATTAATTAAATGTATTTAGAACTTGTATTAATATAATTGTGAGTAGTTAAATGATAGAAGATAATATACGCATTCTTAGGCAGGCAGCGCGAATCACATCGGATAACCAGTCAGTTGATGATAGTATTTGGTGTGTAATTGCGGGCAATGTGGATTTAATAGATAAAATTGCTTATAAAGCTATTGCATCAAAGAATAGCGTAAAAATTCTATTCAGAGAACATGTTGTATTAAATGAAGGAAAACTCAATAAGAAATTTGATTTTATCATGTTATATGGTAATTCCAGAAAAATTGAAGAGTTTGGAAGGAATGCCCTATCAATGGGAGGGGCCTTTATAAAAGTCTCCCATCTCTACTTGAAAGAGGGATCAAAATCAATGGTTTTTGTTGCTCCGGATGATACAATAAGAAAATCCGTTTCAATCATTGAGAAATCAAGAATTCCATTTGCGATTCTGCAGGAATCACAGACAACGGGATTCATCAACGTTGAAATGGATGATTCTGTTAAACTGCCGGGTTTTATTAAATCTGCTTTAAAACCATTTTATAATGCAAATGAGGTTGTTTTATCAACAATACTTATTTCAGTTGAAAATGATGAAGACGTTGAAAAGGTTCAAAGTATTGCTACATCTAATAAAATATTTGTTATAGATTTTAAAGATATTATAACGGAGGATTAGTCATGAATATTTTCGGAAATGATGAGGAAGAACAAGAAGTTGTTGATACCAGAGTGATTAGTAATAGTTTAGGGATAGATTTAGGAACTTTAAACACTGTTATAGCTAAACCGTCAGGTGACAAATTTGACTTATACCAAATTCCATCTGTTGTTGCAGTTAAAAAAGATGATCCAAGTGAAGTTTTAGCTGTTGGTGAAGAAGCTAAAAAAATGTTGGGAAGAACTCCTGAAGATATTCTTGCAGTAAGGCCACTTAAAAAAGGTGTAATTGAAAATGTTGTACAGGCACAGGCTTTACTAATTAAAGCAATGCAGATTGGTATCAACGAAGGAGAAAGTGTTGGAAGAATTGTTATCGGTATTCCTGGTGATGCATCTGAAGTAGAAAAAAATGCAGCTGAAGAAATCGGAAGAAAAGCAGGTGCACAAAATATTCTTGTAATCAGTGAAGGTCTTGCAGCAGCTATTGGGGCCGGACTTCCTATAGCAGAACCAAATGGTACTATGGTTGTGGATATGGGTGCAGGTTCAACAGATATTGTAATCATTTCCCTTGGTGGTATCAATGATATTGAAACCGTAAGATGCGGTGGAGATGACATTGATAATAAAATAGTAGAACTTGTAGCAGAAAGATACGATGTAGCAATTGGTATTCATGATGCGGAATCTGCAAAAATGGAAGTTGGAATGGTACACTGTTCAGAACAACTTGAAAACTTAAGCGTAGAAGTAATCGGAAAATCCCTAGAAACCAACAGGCCTAAAAAAGTTGTCATTGACTCAATGCTTGTAGCGGATGCAGTTGAACCGTTTATGCAGGACATTGTTGACGGTTTAAATGTAATTTTAGAAAGATTGTCTCCGGAATTAATGATGGGAGTTTATAACAATGCTGTCGCTGTTGGAGGAAGCTCAAGACTTCGCGGTATTAAAGAAAGAATATTCGACGAAATTTCTATTCCTATAGAAGTATCAGACGATCCGATGACTGTTGTTGCAAAAGGTACTGCTATTGTTGCAGCCGAACCTCTTGCATTAGAACCGGAAGTACGTTTAAGAGCAATGAAATAATTTTAATTAATTATTTCTCTTTTTTTATTTTTTTTGATTTGCATGGACATTTTAGGTATTGATGAGGCCGGCAGAGGTTCTGTTTTAGGTCCGCTAGTAATAGCCGGGGTTGTCATCGATAATCGTAAAGAATCTATTTTAGAAAATATGGGTGTTAAGGACTCAAAAAAATTAACTCCCGAACGAAGAAAGGTTTTGGCCCGAAAACTTAAAAAAATGTTTGAATATGATACTGTTATCTATTCTGCCCAAGACATTGATAACATGCGCTCCCAAGGCATCAATTTAAATGAAATTGAGAGAAAGGGAATGCAGGAACTTATAATAAAGCTTGATTTTGATGAAGCGATTGTCGATGCCGTTGATGTGAAGCCGTTAAGGTTTCAGGATAAGCTTCAAAGGGCAACAGGCAAAACCGTCAGGGCAGAACACAAGGCCGATGACAAATATATTGAAGTAAGCGCTGCTTCAATTATAGCTAAACAAACAAGAGATGAAGCAATAGCTGAAATTAACAAATGTTTTGAGGATGTTGGTGGAATTGGTTCAGGATATCCTTCAGATCCGACAACCAAAAAGTTCCTGTCAAATTATACATATAAGGAAATGCCGGGCTTTGTTAGAAAATCATGGTCGACTGTTTCAAAACTTAAAGATGTTCAAACAACATTAATTTAATTTTAAAATAGCTATTTTTAAGTATATGAAAAAATAAATTAATCTTATAAATGTTTATTAAATTTAATTTTGTATGAGGATAAATATGATTATTGAATATATTTCGCCAATCTTTACGGGAATGATGGATATTTTATCCCAGGGAGGACTTATAACATATGTGCTTCTTTTCTTGGGCATTTATGGTCTTATCCTTTCTCTTAGAAAGATTGCTTATCTTAAAAAAATTAGTCGAGTTGATACCACCGAAATATTTGGTGTTGTAACCGCATCAATGGAGCGGGGCGGAGCTGTTGAAGCGCTAAAGCAAATCAACAGATTTAAAAATCCAGTATCCCGTATTATTTCTGAAACTTTAAAAATCGGTTATAAAAATAAAACTGAAGTGGAAGAAAGTATGGAACAGATTTTCATTGTTGAAGTGGCTAAAATGACAAAAGGTTTGAGTACCATTAAAACCATTACGGAACTCGCTCCTTTCATCGGATTAATCGGTACTGTTATCGGTATTTGGATGACTTTCAAATCTTTAGGTGTAAATCCTAACTCTGCCGCTATGGCAGAAGGTATTTATGTGGCACTTACCACTACAATTATGGGTTTATTTGTTGTTATTATTCTTTTACCGATTTATACTTATATTCAAGGGCTTATTTCAGTTGAAATGGACAAAATCGAACTTGCTACAAAAATGACTAATTGGGGATTTGCTGTGGTGAAAGTTAGAGTTGAATCCAATGTTGAATGTGCTGTTGCGGCACTTCAAGAAGCAGAGGGTGTTGTTAATACTAGATTGATTTCAGATCCTTATGCTAATATTAAAGTTTCCTTTAAGCCAAGTATGTTGGATAAAAGTATTTCAAATATTATTTTAGAGAAATGTAATGTGAATGCAGAGATTACTGAAAGTAAATTAAGACAATAAGTGGTTATCATGGCAATTGATATTAAATCATATAAAAAAAAGTTTTTAGATGACCAGAAACCGAATATTAATTTGGTTCCATTTATTGATATTCTATTTACAATAATGATTTTTCTAGTTGTTACTAGTAATTTCTCAGCAGTTGATGCGCCAATTGACGCTACGGATAGTGGTGCTACTGGCAAACCGAATGTGACTGATGTTTCTGGTGACGCTGAATATTATATTGTACCTGTTGCCAATTTGCACAAGGTCACTGTTAATGGTGTCGACAGGTCTGATGCCATTTCCGGCGGTGCTGTTGGAGTTCAGGCGAAAGTTATGGACGAAGGACAAATGTCGATTAAGCCTGGAGAGATTATAATTACCACTCCTGGTGGAATTTCTCCTGAGAAAGCTGTTCAACGTCCAAATACTTAATTTAGGAGAGATTGTATGTATACTGGGAGGATATTATCCGTAGGGATGAATACTGATGGTAAACCTTTTGCTGCATATAGGGTATCAAGCAGGTCATTTCCTAACAGGCAATGTTTAGGCTTTGATACAAGAGCGGCAGTTGTTCCGAAAGAAGGTTTTGAAAAGGATATTTTTAAAAATACCTATATCGCTTATAACAGTCTTCGTATTGTTGGTGATACTGCAATAATATCAAACGGTTCTCATACCGATGTCATTGCAGATAAAATCTCTTTGGGAATGAATATTAAAGATGCATTGGCTTATTCATTGCTTACAATGGATTATGAAAAAGATGATTATAATACTCCAAGAATTGCTGGTGTTGTAACATCTTCAGATAATAAGGATGAATATAAATGTTTTATTGCAATTGTTAGCGACAAGAAATTGTTAGTTGAAGAAGTGCCTTATGGTGAGGCCGCATTTATATCAACATATGGCAGTCAGGTACCTGATCCTGTTGATTTTGATGCAAAAACAGCAACCGATGCTGCTAAATTTATTTTTGATGAAGGTACTTTTGCAAATTATGAAAAGCCAGTCACTTCTTGTGCTACTGTTTTTGATGGAGAATGGGCAATAGATGTCTATAATCCATAATTTTTTATTTTTTTTAAGATGATACTATGGAAATCAAATTAATTGGCTTAGAAGGTATTCCTTTAGTTAAGGCCGGAGACAATATTGCAGAAATTATTAAAGACTCTATTTTGGCCATGGATTATGACTTGAAAGACGGAGACATTATTCTAATTGCCGAAACATTAATTTCAAAAGCTGAAGGAAATATCATTGAATTAAATGAAGTCGAACCGTCTGAAAAAGCGCACGAAATAGCTGAAATCTGCAAAAAGGACCCGAAACTTGTTGAGGTTATTTTACAGAATTCAACAGAAATTGTTGAAGTCGGCCCTAATTTTATTATCTGTGAAACCAAGCACGGTTTTGTCTGTGCTAATGCAGCTATTGATGAATCTAATGTTGAAGATGGTCTTGCCACTCCTATTCCGGAAAATCCTGACGAATCCGCTTTAAAAATTAGACAATACTTGGAAGATGAATTTGGAAAGGATTTGGCGGTAATCGTAACCGATACTCAGGGAAGAGCGTTCAGAGTCGGCGCTATCGGAACGGCTATTGGATGCAGTGGAATTAATCCTTTATGGGTTAGGGTTGGTGAAAAAGACCTGTACGGCAGAGAGCTTGAAACAACAGAAATTGCAACTGCCGATGAACTGGCCAGTGCAGCTTCATTAATTATGGGTCAGGCTGATGAAGGCCTTCCTGTTGTTATAATTTCAGGGTTCTGCGCTTTTAATCATTTGAGGGATGATTCTTCAAATATTAATCCATTGCTCAGGCCAAAAGAATTTGATGTATTTAGAAAATAGGGATTATTATGATTACTGTTTTATCCGGGGGTACTGGTACTCCAAAATTATTGCAGGGAATTAAGGAAGTTGTAAATCCTGAAGATTTATCCATTATAGTCAATACTTTGGAAAATGATTATTTTTCAGGCGTTTATGTTTCAGCAGATATTGATACGGTATTGTATACGATGGCAGACATGATTAATGATGAGCTTTGGTATGGCGTTAAAAATGATACTTTCATCACCAATGAAAGGCTTGCTGAATTATCATCTCCGGAGCTGCTTAGAATAGGAGACATTGATAGGGCTACAAAAATACAGAAGACCCTTTTGATGCAAAATCATTCTCTTGAAGAAAGTGTTGATATTCAACGAAAACATATGGGCATAGCTTCAAAAATCATCCCAATGAGCAATGAAAATTCCGACATTAAAATCATAACTGATATTGGTGAGCTGGAATTTCATGATTTCTTAATAAAGCATCAGTGTGAGCCTGAAGTAGAAGACGTTGTTTTTTCCGAGGTCGCACCTGCAGAAAGTGTGATTGATACAATTGAAAATTCCGATGCAGTAATAATCGGACCATCAAATCCGGTAACTTCAATATTGCCTATACTCTCTCTAAAGGGTGTAAGAGAAGCACTTAAAAAGACATGTGTTGTTGCAGTTTCTCCAATAATTGGAAACGATTCTGTTTCAGGTCCTGCTTCCAAATTTATGAAAGCTTTAGATATTGAAGTGTCTTCATTGGGTGTTGCCAAGTTATATGAAGACTTTTTGGATGTAATGGTAATTGATGAAAAAGATGAAAATTTAAAAGATAGTATAGGCGAAATTATTAATAAAGTAATAATTACAAATACTATAATGAATAGTTCAGATGCCAAAATAAATTTAGCAAAAAAAATTTTGGATGGCATCTTATAATTAAGGCGGTAATGTAATGATACAGATGACTTTGATACAAATTGATAATTATGGTCCATGGACAGTCACTCCAAGGCCACGAACAGAATCAGATTTACAAATGTTACAGGCAAGTTTATTTGCAGATTTAAATAACCATTTTGGTAATAAGAAAGGTTTGGTTTTCTTCACAAGATTTGATAATCTGCTTGCAATTTCAAACGGTTTAAACGAAGAAGACCATTTAAGAATTCAAAGATCTATTAGAAACAGATATCCAATAACAATAAGTATGGGTGTTGGAGCAGCAGAAACTCCTCATGAAGCTCAAAAATTGGCTACAATCGCTCTTCAAAAAGAAGGCGGTGCGCAATCATCACAAAGAAAAGAAATTTTAGCTATTGACAGTTTGGTGTCAGAGGAAGACAGTTTTGTTCAGGCAGCCCATATTGACATTAACAGTGTAACGGAAACATTGACAGACATTGAATCTGCATTCGATACAAGTTTCATGGTTAACAAAGCTCAACATTACTTAATGACCAAATTAATTAAAAAAGGTGCATTATTGTTCTTCATTGGTGGAGATAATTTCATGTCTCCATGTAATGGATTAAGTGAAGAAGAAATTAAAGAAATATTGGTTGAAATTGATGTGGAAATTGGCATTGGCCTTAAAGCTGGAATCGGAAGAGGAAAAAATGCTGAAGATGCAGCTTATATGGCGGATATTGGACTTGAAGAAATCCGTGACCGTGACAATGAACCTTGGACTTGGGTAATCGAAAAAGAATATTAGGGGGATTTCAAATAAAGGTAGTTGCACCAATGGCTGGAATAACAGATGCCGAATTTTTAAATAAGGTTATTCCCTATGGTTTTGATGCAGTTACTTTAGGCGGATATAGCTTGGATGAAAAGACTATTGAAGCATCTCAAAAAATAATTGAAAGGGGAAGAAAGGAATTCCACTTTGAATTGGAAGAAATCATTCCCCACATGGAAAGTGAAGTCAATAAAATTAAAGAAATCCATCCGGATGTAAGCGTCAGTGCAAATGTAAGGTCAATAAATCCAGAACCAATAATTGAAGCCTCTAAAATAAAGAACTTGGATATCATAGAACTGAACTGTCATTGCCGTCAAGAGGAAATTACTTCAATTGGTTGTGGACAGGAAATGCTGAAGCGTACAGATCTGGCAGATTTTATTTCTCAAATTGCTGATAATGCAGAAAGTGAAGTTTCCGTTAAAATCAGAGCAAACGTCGGGGGAATCGATACTTTAGAGATTGCTAAAACAATTGAAGATGCAGGTGCGGATTACCTGCATTTGGATGCGATGGATCCTAATGTTTTTGATGCAGACTGGAAATTACTGGAAAATGTCTGTAAAAATACTGATATTAGAGTTATTGGAAATAATTCAATAGATTCTGCTGATAAAATAAAGAAAATGTATCTGTGTGGGGTATATGGCTTTTCAATAGCCCGTGCAATAATTTCCGGAACTTTAAATTTTGATATTTCTAATTTTTAAATCAAAAGTATTATTAACATTCATGTTTAAATTTATTATTATATATACAATAGGTGATTTTGATGAATTTTATAACTCTTAAAAACATTACCAAATCCTTTAATGGAGTGGATGTTTTAAAAGATATTAACTTAACTATTGATGAAGGGGAAACTTTAGGTATTTTGGGGCGTAGTGGAAGCGGAAAATCCGTTTTAATTAACATGCTTAGAGGAACAAAGGATTATTGGCCGGATTCCGGTAAAATATTATTAAATGTCGCAGTATGTCCTGATTGTTTAACCATTGAACCTCCTTCTCACGATGGTGAAAAATGCAGTTGCGGATGTGAATTATCTGTTCAGGAAGTTGATTTCTTTAACTGTGACAGAAAGTTATTTGCAGCTATTAGAAGAAGAATCTCCATCATGTTGCAGCGTAACTTCGCACTGTATGATGAAGAAACCGTAATTGAAAATGTAATGAGAGCAATTGGGGACCGTTTACCATATGAGGAAAGTCTCTATAAGTCTTTGGAATTATTGGAAATGGTTCAAATGAACCACCGTATTACCCACATTGCACGTGATTTGAGTGGTGGTGAAAAACAAAGAGTTGTGCTTGCAAGACAGCTCGCTAAAAATCCAATGTTATTCTTAGCAGATGAACCGACAGGTACTCTAGACCCACAAACCGCAGTAAAACTTCACAACACTTTAAAAGAAGGTGTAAAAGATGAAGGAATCACCATGCTGATTACTTCCCACTGGCCTGAAGTCATGACAGAACTTGCAGATAAGGTAGTGTGGCTTGAAAACGGTGAAATCAAGGAAGAAGGAGATTCCAAAACTGTTGTTGATAACTTCATGGCAACCGTTCCTGTTCCTAAAAAGCCGGAAATACCTGAATTCGGTGAACCTGAAGTGGTATTGGAAGATGTTAAAAAACATTATTATTCAATTGAAAGGGGAGTCATTAAGGCGGTTGACGGTGTTTCCTTAACAATCAACAAAGAAGAAATCTTCGGTATCGTAGGTTTAAGCGGATCCGGTAAGACCACCACAACAAGAATGCTAATGGGATTAACCGAACCAAGTAGTGGAGATATTAAAATCAAGCTTGGGGATGATTGGATTGACATGACAAAAGTAGGTCCTCTTAATCGTGGCCGTATCATGCCATATATTGGATTATTACACCAGGAATATTCATTATATCCGCATAGGGATATTTTAGGTAACTTAACTGATGCTATCAGTTTGGATTTGCCTGCAGAATTTGGTAAAATTCAGGCTATCCATGCATTAACTACTGTAGGATTTGATGATGCAACAGCACCATCCATTTTAGAAAAATATCCTGACGAGTTAAGTGTAGGAGAAAAACATAGGGTTGCTCTTGCACAGGTATTGATTAAAGAACCTAAACTTGTAGTGTTGGATGAACCTACAGGAACAATGGATCCTATTACTCGTGTTGTTGTTACAGATTCAATATTGAAAGCACGTGCTGAATTGGAACAAACATTCATTATCATTTCTCACGATATGGACTTTGTCTTGGATGTTTGTGACAGGGCTGCTTTAATGAGAGGAGGAAAACTATTGGATATAGGCACTCCTGAAGATATTGTTAATCAGCTAACACCTGACGAAAAAGAAGATATGCTTAAAAGAGAATAATTCTCTTTTATTCATTTATAGACTTTTACTTAATGTTTGTACCATTTTTGTAAAAATATTCTTGGGCTGTTATCCTCTTGTGAGTAATAAGAATTTACCAAGCTATCCCCCGTTGTCCTACGGGTTCCGATATAATAATTTTATCTTTTTTTAGGATATTAATTTTATTCCTTCTTTGAGTATGTTTTTTGCTGCGTTGGTGTCTCTGTGGTTTTTTGTTCCACATGATGGACAGGTCCATTTGCGTATTTCTAGTTTTAAATCTTCATATTGGTATCCGCAGATGTTACATGTTTGGCTGGAAGGATAAAATCGATTGATTTGTACGAATTTTTTCCCGTACCATTCTGCCTTGTATTTGATCATCCGTACTAGTTTGTACAGGTTTATTCTTTGTAGTTTTGGTGCCCATTTTTTGTTTTGAAACATTCCTTTGATGTTTAGGTTTTCCATTGAGATTATGTCATAGTTTTGTACTAGTTTTTTGCTTATTTTATGGTATTTTTCTTTGATTTTGTTGTTTCTTTTGTTTACCCATTTGTGGTATGTTTTTAGTGTTTTTTTGTAGTTTTCGCTCATGTATTTTTTTCTTGATAATTTTTTCTGGTATTTTTTAATCATTTCCTCCTCTTTTTTTATGTCTAGTTGTTCTATTTCTTTGCCGTTGGAGAGTGTTGCTAGTTTTTTGAATCCTAAATCGATGCCTATATTTTCTCCGGTTTTTTCCAGCTCTTTTACTGTGGTAGTTATGTTAACTACTGCATAGTATTTTCCATTTTCTCTTTTAACAGTTACATTGTTAATTTTTGAGTTTTTCAGGAGTTTATGGTACTCCTTACTGGTATGGTGGTGTACATAACCCAACTTGGCTAAACGTATTCTTTTATTTGTAACACGAATGTTGTTGCCATTTTTCTGTATCCTGAAAGATTGTTTAGGATTATTTCTGGATTTAAACCTAGGATAACCATAACCTTCTTTAAAAAACCTGTTAAATGCTTGTACTAGGTCACGGAAAACTTGCTGTTGACTTGTGGACTCACCATCACGCAAAAATGGAAATTCAACCTTCAACATCTTCAACATCATGTTAAAATTCCTTATATTCGCATTCAATGGATAACCATGTAACTGAAATTGTTTACGCAATCGATTATACTTGGAAAGAAGTTGATTCCAAATAAAACGAGCATTTTTCATATTCTGCTCCAAAACACCAACCATCCCATCATCCGGAAAAATCTCCAACACCAAACCCTTCTTAACAACATTAACCATAACTACACCTCTCCAAATAAGTATTAAATTTAATTAAATATGCCTTAAACAATAAAAATCAAAGTTCAAAGCCATATTTTTTTTCAAATATAAAACTACAAAGAATAATATTAACCTCATATAACTTATCATTTTTCCGAGAGCATTTGAAAAGTATTCCGAACATTCATAAAAATATAGGTTCATACAAAATGTAAAAACAAATGGATAAAACTTTTAGTAATATACTATAATATTTTTTTAATTTCTCTCCATTTTGGACAATTTTTATCCATCAGCATTTTAAATTTTTTTGAATGATTAAATTCAATCAAATGACATAATTCATGTATAAATACATACTCTAAACATATTTTGGGCTTTTTAGCCAAGTTCAAATTAAGAGTAATGACTTTGTTTTTCTTGCAATTTCCCCAATTTTTCATTTTACGGATTTTTATATCTTCAGGCTTTTCACCAACGATTTTTGTACACTTATCATAAATATTATCTATTTCATTTTGAAGTTCCCGTCTATAAAAATCTTCCAATGTTTTTTGACGATTTTTAATTTTGCTTCTTTTTGAAACGGGCAGGTAAAGGACATCATCTTTTACAAAAGCGCTTTTAATGTTATTGGCTATTAGCTGCAAGGTGTATTCCTCACCCCAAATAAGGTGTTTTTCACCATTTAAATATTTCAAATCGGGAAGATATTCCTTTTTTTCAATTTGTGAGCGCTTGTCTATAATCCAGTCCATTTTGGAGTTTACAAACTCAATGATTTTATCATCACTTACAAAATAAGGGGCTGAAATTTTAACATTACCTTCCGGAGGAATAACTCGAAGGTACATGTTTTTAATGTTTTTTCGCTGAATTATAATGTTGATTCCGTTTATTTCCATTAATTTTCCCTCAGTTATAATTAAACTCATGTTGATGTCATTTTTTTTCAAAACATAATCAAATTATTGATGATGTCATTACTGATGAATCATATTATGTGCTTTATTAATAATAGTAATTTTTGTAAAAGGATGGAATAAAGCAATATTTTACAAAGTATTATATATTGTCATTTAGAGAAATTAAAATGTTATATTTTATGGTGAATTATTATGACTTGGGAAGATGCACCATCTCATATATGTAGGGGTGGAGATGTTAGGGGACTTGCTTTTTGTTGTCCTCCTGTCAAACCATGTCCTGTTTTAAATGCATTGGAGGAAGTAAATTTAACTCCTCAGGAATATATTCAAATTAAAACGGAGTTTGGCAGAAATACAAGATTAGGTGAAGGTGCAGGTACTTGTTTCGGTTCATTAATTTGGTGTTGCAAACCATCAAAACCTTGTCCTTTAAGAGACATGACTTTAAGAAATATGGGAATGAGTTATGATGAGTATTTGGATTTAAAAAAGGAGCTTTCAGAAAAATTGATTGGTGTTCAAAAACCGGAACCTGATGCACGAGCTGAAGCGCTTGCTAATACATTCGACATTTCAAAACTTGAAGCTATGAATGTTTTAACCGAATGCAATAATGACTTAAGGAAAGCAGTTAGCGTTCTTAAAGCAAAATCTTTAGAGAATTCTGATTAAAATGGATTGGACTGCTCTTTATTTAAAAACTTCTGGATTAAAAGTATTTATTTTAGGTACGGGCGAAGTTGCAACTAGAAGAGCAAATAAATTTTTAGACCATGGGGCGACCGTAAAACTTGCCGGCAGCTCAATTGATGATGAGTTAATGACTAAAGGAGCCACGCTACACTCAACTGATGAAGTGGATGATTTGGTTAACTGGTCAGATTTTGTTGTAATTGCCAGTGGCGATAAAAAATTGTCTGATTATGTGGCGGGCATCTCTCATGAAAAATTAGTTAACCGCGCAGATTTTCCTGATGATGGGGATATAATTGTTCCGACAAGTTTCAATATTGGGGATATTGAAATTTCTATTTTTACCAATGGCAAAAGTCCGTTGATGGCAAGGCAATTAAGAAAAAGAATACAGTCCATCATCACCGAAGAGGATATTTTGGAAATAGAGCTTCAGGATTATTCACGTTCACTTTTAAAAGAAATCATTCCTGACCAGAAGGATAGGCGGGATTATTTATATAAAATCTTTGAAGATGAAGATATTCAAACATTAATAAGTGCAGGAGAAATTGATAAGGCAAAGGCGGTTATTCGTGAGTCAGTAGGGAGGGATTTTGATGATACTTAACATAAGGGTTGATCATAAGATTGCAGATATTCAATCTATGGAGAATATTTCAAAAGAAATAGATGAATTATTCGATAAATTACAGGAAAAATATTCCATTAACGAATATGTGGAAATATCTACCTGTAATCGTAAGGAATATTATATTCACAATGAAAACATCGCTTTTGATGACGAATTGCTGTCCCATGAAAATCAAAGCATTATCATTGAATATGGTGGAGCATCTGTAATGCATCTGCTTCGTATGACTTCCGGTTTGGAGTCAATGATTGTCGGTGAAGACCAAATTTTGGGCCAGGTAAAGGATGCCAAGGCCAAAGCCGTAAAGGAACATCACTGCGGCAAATCCCTGGATTTAATTTTTACAAAAGCTATTCATGTAGGTCAGGTTGTCAGAAACAAAACCAATATCAATAAAGGTTCAGTTTCCATCGGGTCTGCTGCTGTTGATTTGGCCGAATCTCATCTGGGAGATTTAAATGGCAAATCTGTTTTGGTTGTCGGTGCCGGAAAAATGGGAAAGCTTGTAGCTAAGGCATTGGCAGAAAAAGATTTGAATGCAATATTTGTGGCCAACAGGACTTTCTATGTTGCTGTTGAACTTGCTGAGGATTTGGACGGAACTGCTATTTTATTTTCACAACTTGACGAATATTTGAAAAATGCCGATTTGGTAATCAGTGCAACCAGTGCACCCCATTCAATCATAACCAAGCAAAGGCTTGAAAATATTGGTTTGGATGATTATGGGTTGATGATGGTTGATATTGCAAATCCTCGTGATATTTCTGAGGATGTTAAAGAATTGGGCATTAAATTATTCAACATTGACGATTTACGTGAAATTGCTGATTATAATACAAAGCTTCGTGAGAAGGAATTTGATGAAGCAGAAATCATCATCAATGAAGAGTATGTTTTACTTAAAAATTCATTTAAAATAATGGAAGTTGAAGATTTACTATCTAGTTTAAGGACATCTATGGAAGAGATAAGACAACGTGAAACAAAAAAAGCATCTTCAAAGTTGTCTAATGTAGATGGCAGTAGTAAAATTCTCAATAATCTGACAAATTCAATAGTCAATAAGATATTCTTTGACATTTCACAGAATCTAAAACAGGCTGCACAGGATGAAAAACAGGATATACTGAAATCAGCAGAATATATTTTTGATTTTAATGGGGAATAGGTTGCATTTATTTATTCAAACATTCCCTTAACGTTGTTTGTCTTTATTTTGCTGGATTTAAAAGCATAATCAATATCGTCCATATCAACAGTATCTTTATCACTGGCTATTGCATGGTGAAGTGCAGTTTTAAGTATTTTTTCTTTAATGTCTCTTCCAGACATATTTTTTGATAACTTAACCAACTTTTCAATATCTGCACTGCATTCTAATGGCAGTGTCTTTATATTTCTTTCAAATATTTCTTTTCTTTCGTTATCGTCAGGAAGCTTGAATTCAATTTCCTCTTCAAAACGGCTTCTGATGGCATTGTCCAGTGAAGACGGATTGTTTGTAGCACAAATCGTTATGACTGATTCATTTTCTTCAATTCCGTCCATTTCAGTTAAAAGGGCATTGACGATTTCGGAAACGTCACCTCTCAATGCCTGAAATGACCTGTGAAGTGCTATAGCATCAATTTCATCAATAAAAATTATTGATGGTGAATTTTTAGATGCCTTTTCAAACAAATCATGTATTTTGGATGCTGCATCACCGACATGTTCACCGATTAATGAAGTTGCTTTAACCAGATACAAAGGAACATCAACCTCTCCTGCAAGCCCTTTAACAAGCATGGTTTTGCCCGTACCTGGATTGCCGTAGAACAATACATTTTTCGGAGCCCAAGTGCCGAAACTTTCAGGTTTTTTAAGGAATTTTTCAATGACCTTAATTTTATTTTTCGCATTTTCCTGACCTATAACGTCTGAAAGTTTAATGTTGCTTCTTGTTGATTTGAGATTGGAATCCTTGTTCTTTTCAATAATGATGTTAATTTTAGTGTTTTCAGAAATTATTGAGTTTTCAGGCTTTACGGATATTACTTTAAATGCAAAATCCGGGATGATTTTTTGATCAAAAAGATATGAGCCACTGGTGACTTCCATACCTAACCACTGGTCACGGGCATACTGTTCGAATAAACGTTTATCCGTGATTTCTAAAGCGTTTTCCATTAATTCAAAGTCAAAAGGATAGCCTGCAGTTTTTAAAACCATGCACTCAGCATTATTTTTATTGTCTGAAGTGAAAATGGAAGATTTTTGGCTTTGGCTTTTAGATTCGCTTTTTTTAGAATTGTTTTTCAAAAAATCACCAAGTTTTAATTTATATAAATAACATTCTTAATATATATTATTATATTATATAAAATTTTGGAGTTTAGATTAATGAGTTTTAGAACAAGAAGGGTCATTATCTCGACACCATTCTATATGGTATTTGAATTTTTCCTATTAAAATATACCTTTTTATTGTTGGGCGGCTGTGATGATGTATATGTAATGATTTTGGCTTTATTGATTGGGATGCTGCGTTTGGTGCCGATGTTTTTTGAGGCTAGAAAATCTACAGTTCCGGGCAGGTTTTTAACCACTGTTGATGGCGTTTGGATGTGGGTATCCTTAATGCTTTTGATAGACATTTTGATAATCTACATACTCGGTATGTTCATAACCCTTTCCTTTGAAATTAAGGTAGCATTACTGGCTATTGTGCCTATATTGGGTGTTTATAATTATTATAAAGCACACAAACTGGTTGTCAATGAAAAAACCTTGAAATTGGAAAATTTAACTCATGATATCAATATTGTTCATTTGTCTGATGTTCATTTCGGTTCCGTACGGCACAAAGAGATTATTCGCCAAATTGCAGATAGATTAAAGGAACTTGAAGACACATGTGAAATAGCTATAATTTCGGGAGATTTGGCTGACGGATCTTCAATTGTTGAAAAGGATGACTTTTTGGCATTTAAGGAAGTTGGTATGCCCATCGTATTCACTCCGGGAAATCATGATTTCTATATTGGCATTGAAAACGTATTTGAAGCCTGCAGAAATGCGGGAATCATTATTTTGGATAATGATTCAATTGAATTCGAAGGCCTGAATATTTTCGGTTTGACATTTAGCTTTGAAGACAGGTCTCATCCAAAAATTGATGAATCTTTAATTAAGGAAGGTTTTGTAAATATTATCAATTACCATGTTCCATATTATTGGGATGAATTTTCAAAAATAGGCTTTGATATTCAGTTGTCCGGCCATACTCATGGGGGACAGTTCTATCCTGCAGTAAACTTTGCAGAAATATTGTTTGGGTATAACATGGGGTTATTTAAAGATTCTTTGGGCAGATACTTGCATGTAACGACTGGTGTCGGGTCAATGGATACCCCAATGAGATGGGGAACCGATTCCGAATTGGTAATCCTAAAATTGAGGAAAAATTAAATCATATTTTCATATAATTCCTTCATCTTTAAAGCATCAATGTCTCTAAGTGGAGTTTCACAAATGATATTGGCTTTCCAACCGTTATCTATAAGGTTTGCAAGTAAATCTTCAATTTGGGGACCGTATTCATCACTTTCATCTAATGTATGGTGCTTAACCTCTCCATGGGATGCATATTCAATAGTTGTAAAATGGCAATGCAGACGGTCGATGTCCAGGTTATCTTCCAGAGTTGAAAAAATGCAGTTATAATCGTCTTTTTTAGTTAAATATCCTCTTCCTCGAGCATGGACATGTGCAAAATCAATTGTAGGCTCGAAATGGTCAAAACTTGAACATAACTCAATAATTTCTCCGATATTTCCTTGCTGTGTTCTTTTACCTGTGGTTTCCGGAGCAAAAGTAAACTCTTCAATGCCTTCAGCTTCAAGCTCTTCAAACAGACGATTAACTGTCTGTTTAGAAACTTCCATTGCTTTTTCGGGCTTTTGATTTGTATAAAACCCTGGGTGGAAAACAAGTCTATAAGCACCCATCCATTCACCTGCACGTGCAGTGGCTATTAAATGACCGATGCTTTTATCGATTTTTTCGCTGTCTTTAGCACATAGGTTAATATAATAAGGACCGTGCATTGAAATTAAAATATCAAATTTCTCTGATTCTTCTTTCAATATTCTGGCAGACCCCTCACCAATTCTAACGCCGTAAGGGGATTGATATTCATAAGAATCAAGTCCTATCCTTTGAATATATTTTGGAGCTTTATAAGCTGCTCCTTTATAATTAACTGGACTTCCTGCAGGTCCGAAAAAGACTTTATTTTTCATTTTAATCAAAAATATTAAAAAAGAGTAAATAAGGGAATTATAAAATTCCCATAGCTTTATTGGTTTTTGCAATTGATTTTTCGTTATCACTTTCCATTTCTAAAAGTGCACGAATAGCATCAATATTTTCTGGAACAACATCAGATTCTTGGTGTACTGCTTGCATGTAGAATAATTCGTTTCCTACAACGTTGATTGATTCTTTCCATACTGGAATTTCGTATAAATCATTCCTGCTTCTACCTAATTCCTTAGCATATTCCATTAATTCAGCAGTAGATCCTAATCCTTCTTCTGCAGAAACAACAATTACTCTTGAACGTTTTTGTAATGCTTCAACAATTTCATCGGTTTCCACTTCGTTGTTGATTTCAACCATGATGTTGTGTTGGTGCATTAAGGTTGTAGGTACGAGTAAAGCCATTGTGGTAACGTCAATGCCTTCCATAACGGTTTTCACGTCAGGACCGTGGTGAGACGGTACTTTTGGAGGGTTAGGTACAATAGCGTTAATTGGACCTTTCTTTATTTCAGATGGGTCTGATCCTCTTCTGACCATTACTGCTCTGACTTTTTTAATGTCTGCTATTGGGTCAATTGTGCTTAATGTACGGGTAAGGCCTGTAGTGTTACAGGATACTACTCTGGTATAGTCTTTACCGTAAGAATCATCATAATTGGAAATAGCATTAAATGAAAGGCCAGTAAGTTCGTGATCTTCTCCGCCTTGGTAAATTGCTTTTACACCTGCTTTTTTATACATTTCAAGGTTTTGCGGACCGATTGTTCCTGGAGTACAGTCAACAACAACATCTGCTTCCTGAATCATGTCTTCAACAGTTCCTGCAATTTCGATTCCTGCATCTTTAAACATCTGTTCTCTTTCAGGAATTCCAATGTATAAAGGATAACCTTTTTCTTCAACTGCAGTTCTTGCTTCGTAGTTTGGTCTAGTTTTACTAACACCAATCACTTTCATATCATCTTGAGCTGCAACAGCATCAGCAACTCTTTTACCGATAGTTCCATATCCATTAATTGCAACAGTTTTCATTTTAATCCCTTAGAATTTAATCTATGGATTTAATTTTATTTTTTAAATTATATAAAATTTGATATTTTAATTAGGATATGGGCTATATAATTAAAAAATAGTTCATCTTTTTAATTTTCTATTTGATTTAAATAATATGAGATATATATTAATTCATAAGCTCTTTTGAGTTTTATCATTAAATTAACAAAGGTGAAAAAATGGAAATTGGTGAAATTATTAAAGATGCATTAGTGTATCCATTTAACAATATTGTTTCATTACTTCTTTATATGGTTTTAGGTATTATTGCATGTGTTGTTGCTGGCGGAACTATTGTATCCATTATTTTAGGTCAAAATTATAATAATTTAATCGCAATTATTGGATCAGGAATTATTGGAACTGTTGTGTTCTTACTTATTTTCTTTATAATTGCCGGATATGAATTGGATATTATCAAATATGGTATTAACAGAGATCCTAACGCTCCTGGATTTGATATTGTCAGACAATTTATCAATGGGGTTAAATCATTTGCTGTAGGTATTGTTTATTACATTATTCCAGTTATAATCGGAGCTATTTTAGCAGTCATATTCCAGCACTGGTTATCCGGATTAATATCTTTCATTATAGCAATTGTTTTCTCATTAGCAGCAATAATGGCTCAATGTAGATTAGCTAAAACAGAAGATGTGTTTGATGCATTATCAGTTGGTCAAGCAATCGGCGATATTTCAAGAGTCGGTATTGTAAAACTCATTCTATTAATTGTTATTATTGTAGTAATTCTAGTGGTATTATACGTTATTGCTGGAGTAATTATGCGTTGGAATACTACTGTTGGCGGAATAATATTGGGTATTCTTGGAGTTTACACCGTTTTCTTCATATCTAGAGCTACCGGTTTATTATACTCAGATGTATAAATAAACCATTATTTTTTTCTTTTTTTTTAAAATGGTGATTAAATAATAATTTTTTTTTAAAAAAAGTAAATAAAATAGATAAAAATCTATTCTACTTTAAATCCGGCTTCTTCAACCGCTTCAGCCAAATCAGCATCGCTTACTTTATCACTGTCTAATGTGATTTTGGTAATTCCTGAGTCTAAATCAGCTTTTGCATCTTCAACTCCATCAACATCAGTTAATGATAATTGTACAGCATTTACGCAGGAAGGACAGTGCATTCCTACAACTTTAATTTCTTTTTCTTCGAGTGCCATATTAAAAGCCTCCATGTTTTTTATAGTTATATTTTTTTAATTTTGTTTTATTTAAATTTTTATCATTGCTTTGTTTTTTATTTTTGTGGGAAATTCTGTAACTGATTAAGGTTGAAGAGTATATTATTACAACAACGGAGCCTATATTATGGATTAATGCTCCTTCAATAGGATTTAAATATCCCAATATTGCCAATCCCATGGCCAGTATATTTAAAAATAATGCAAATCCAATGCTTCTATTTATAATGCTGACAGTTTTTCTTGCAATTCCAATCAAATGGGGAATGTCTTCTATATTGTCATTAATTAATGTAATATTTGCTGCTTCAACACTGATATCACTTCCAATGTCTCCCATAGCTATTCCCACATCTGCTTTTCTTAAGGATGGTGCATCATTTACTCCATCTCCAATCATTGCAACCCTGTGTTTTAGATTTTGCTCTTTTTTGATGTATTCCAGTTTATCTTCAGGTAAACAGTTTGATTCAACGTTTCTAATTTTTATTTCATCAGCAATGGATTTTGCTATTTTTTCATCGTCTCCAGTAAGCAGTGTAGTTTTGATTCTTAACCCTTTTAATTTTCTGATTGTTTCTTTTGAAGTTTTGCGCAATGTATCTCGAAGCAATATTTTTCCAATAATTTCACAATCTTTTGCTACATATATTGTGCTTTCGCCTTTTTTGGTTTCATTATTATATTTTAAAGGAATATTTTCTAATTCTAAAAGTTTCTTATTTCCGGCGATTATTTTAGAACCGTTTATGGATCCGCTAATGCCTTTGCCGATATCCATCTTAAAGTTATTGACCTCAGCAAATTCTTTTTTATTATAATGTTTTACAATTGCCTTTGCTAAAGGATGTTCGGATTTTGATTCTAGGGATGCCGCTAAATACATCATTTCTTTAGGGTTATTTGAAATAACTTTAACAACTTTTGGGGTTCCATAGGTTAATGTTCCAGTTTTGTCAAAAATCAATTCATCAACATGAGCCAATTCCTCTAAAGACTGCCCGTCCTTTACTAAAATGCCATATTTTGTTAAGTTTCCAATTGCTGCCATAATTGCAGTTGGTGTTGCCAGAACCAATGCACATGGGCAGAATACCACTAGAATAGTAACTGATCTTGTGATTTCAAATGTATATAGATAGGTCAATATTGCAGATATAAAAGCTATTACAACAATTAAAGTTGCCCATTTGTCTGCCTGGCGAACAATTTTCGCATTTTCTGGTTTGGATGTTTCAATCAGTTTAATTAGCTTTTGAAGGGAACTGTCCTGGCTGATTTTTGTTGTTTTCATTGTAAATGATCCATAAAGATTTATCGTTCCGCTGTATACTTCATCATTTTCTTTTTTATCAACTGGCAGTGATTCTCCAGTCAATGTTTTTTGGTCTATTGAGCTTTCTCCATTAATGATAATTCCATCTGTTGGAATGCTTTCGCCTGGAAGTACTTTTATTATATCTCCAACATTTATATCATCAACAGGTATTTTTTCTTCTATTCCATTTTTAATTCTTGTTGCAAATTGGGGGGTCATATTTACAAGTTCTTTTATTCTTCCTTGAGTTTTTTTAACAGTATATTCTTCTAGAAATCCTCCGATAGCCATAATTGTTGCAATTTCACCAGCTGCAAATGTTTCACCAATAATTATTGATGCTATAATGGCTATTGAGACTAGTAAGTCTGCTTTTATATCAAATTCTCTAATTAATCCTTCAATGCATTCTTTAAATATAGGTGTCCCGCATAATATAATAGCTATCCATGATAAATAATCTATTTGCAAAATTAAACTTGCTAATAGGCTTATCGCAGATATGGCTAGTGATATCATGTTTATTTTTTCATGCTTGTCAAATGTGAGATTCATTTCTATCAACCCCATTAGTATAGGTATACCCCCTATGGTATATGCTAATTTTTAAAAAAAATTAAAGTCTGGAGTAGTATTCTAAAATTGATGAAATATCTCCCAATGCTTCATCAGCATCACCATCATTAATGGCTTCTTTTACACAATGTTCAAGGTGTCCTTCCACTATGATGTGTCCAACCTTATGTAGTGCTGATTTTGAAGCATTTACCTGCATTAAGATTTGTTCGCAGGGAATATCTTCATCTATCATACGGTCAATTGCATTGATTTGGCCGATGATTTTTTTAAGTCTTCTATGTAAATTTTCACTATCCATACATTCTTTCAAAATAACACAACCTATACCTACTAGGGTATATGGATTTTTTAGTATATAAATATTGTTATATGAATTTTTTTAATATTGGCAAATATTAATACTTTATTTATAA
>JAFZMD010000067.1 GCA_017553445.1 Methanobrevibacter sp.
AAAAAATATTTTAAATCAAATAAAAATATTTAATCAAATATAAAATATAAATTTATGTTAATTATAAATTTTAAAACTAGAAATAATTAAAAAAAACTTAAATTAAAAAAAGTAATACTATTAACACCGTTAATATTGAAAAATAGATAGGTTAACATTGTTATAAAAAAGTAATACTAAATATATAAAATATGTAAAAAAAGTAATAAATTGATTTATATAAGTAATAATTCAAATATGTATACTGAAAACAAAGGTGGTTAAATGCATTTACCTGACGGAATAGTACCATTAAATCAAGCAATAATTTACTGGATTCTTACATTAATAATAATAAGCATTTTCTTTTATAAATTTTCAAAAGATGAGAATAAAGAGAAAAGAATAATTTCAATTGCTATTTTTAGTGTATTTACAGTTACAGTAACTTCACTGTCAATTCCTTCACCCCTAGGAGTTCCAATACACTTCTTTTTAATACCGCTTGTGGCAATTTTGCTTGGACCGCTAACTTCAAACATTGTTTCGTTTATAAGTCTGTTAGTGCAAGCAATTTTACTGAACATGGGCGGAATTACAATATTGGGAGCAAATTTCATAGTAATGGGATTAATATTATCCTATGTATGCTATGGATTTTATATATTATTTAAAGATTTGAATAAGAAAGTTGCAATTTTTGCATCAACAATAATAGGAATAATGGCAGCTACTTTCGGACAAGTGGCAGTACTGTTAATTTCCGGAGCAATGAATTTTGATGTGCTTCTTGCAACTTTAATTCCTTTCTATTTATTCATATCATTGATAGAAGGATTTGCAAATATAATAATCATTACTGCAATCGAGCAGATAAAACCTGAAATAATGGAAATGGAAAAAATATAGGTGATAAGAAATGAAAAACTTAAAAATATTAATTATACCATTAATTTTATTTTTAACAATGGCTGCCATATCAGCACACGGTGTTGATGTTACTGCAGATACGATGGTTGTTGCAAATGAAACTAATGGACAACTTGTAAAAGATATAGCTGACGCAAATGGAAAAAATATAAGTGTCTACAAATTCACATCACAGGATGAAGTGGCACACATCTTAGAACATAGTGTTAACAATACAAACAAAAGGATATTGCTCGTAGCATACCAGGATACCGCAAATGACTTTTTAAAGAACCATAATGACCTATCAAGTAGAATCATAGTTGTAAATGATGTTACAAATGACACCATATTGCAGGGATTGAACGATATCATGAACGCTCCAACAGGAACCAGTGGAGAAGGAAATAGCTTCGGACTGCCGTTAGCTATTGGAATTGTAATAGGTTTAATCGTTGGTGTTGGCTGCGGTATCTTAATAGTAAAAAAGAAAAATTAATTTAGGTTTTTTAACCTAAATATATTTTTTTAAAAATTTTTCAAATTCAACTAAAGTTCTGTCTAAAGATTTCATACCATAATCATCATTTTTAATATCATCCAAACTGTCATTTGACCAAAAGGAAGCACCCAAATTAGATCCGAATGGTCCGCCGCTTACTGGAATGATGCCATGAATCATGAAGTAGGTAATGTTTTTTAAATGGGCAAAATCCTGTCCGCCAGTCCTGTCTCCTCCAACGGCAATGCTCATGCCAATCTTTCCTCTTAAAATATTATAATCAATAGCTTCCAAAGCACGTGTCCTGTCCATAATTGCTGCAAGATTAGCTGAAATGCCGCCACTTTGAACGGGAGTTGCCAAAATTATTCCATCGGCTTCCTGTAAATTCCTGTAAACATCAGCCATATCATCTTCAACTATACATTTTTTATTTTCTAAACAATAATCACAATGCATGCAAGGTTTAATTGTTTTTCCAATGCATGAAAACAGTTCTGTATCAAATCCATTATCTTTTAATTTGTATAAAGCATTTTCAATAACATATTCTGTCGTATTGGATCTAAAACTTCCACAAATTCCAAAAACTTTCACGATAACCACCACTATAATGAATATTAATTTGTACTTCAAACAATTAAAAACTTCTTATTTCTGTTCAATTATACACAATATTTATAATATGTAAATTTCATAAATTAATATAATGGTAATAAATTGAGGAAATATTTATGAAAATAGGGCACGGTACTGTAAAAAAATATTCAAGGGAATATCACAGAACATTGAAAACTGGAGAAAAAAAGAAATATACTACAGAACAGATTCAAATTACTGTACCAAAAAACGAAGACATATACTCAAACAAAGAAGAAGTGCTCATTATTCCTCAATCTGAAATTGAAACGTTTAATAATCTGGAAGAAGAGTTATATGCAACTCGAGTGGCTAATTACCTATATATGATGGAAGTGGAAAAATTGCAACAACTACTTAATGATGGAGATTCATCAGAATATGAAAAGATTATAGAAGAACTTAAACAGGAACTTCATTCTAAAGAAAATGAAATAACCAATTTAGAAGCTATTAATCAAGAGGTAAAAAACAACACTTTATCCATTCTCCAGGAAGAAAATGAAAAAATAAAAACCAAACACTCCAGATTAATTGAAGAAAACGAAAACCTTAAAAACAAATACGTGAATATGAAAATAGAAAATGAAAATCTAAAAACCAAATATTCAAGTATTAAAGAAGAAAATAAAAATTTAAAAACCAAATGCACCACTTTAAAAGAAGAACAAGCAGACATCAAATCCAGTTATGATAACGTCACCACAAAATACGATCAACTCAAACAGGAAAATCTCAATACAAAAACTTCATATGCGGAAATGTTTGAAGCTAATGAAAGTTTAGAGAAGGATTACGACGATTTACGTCTTGATTATAATGATTTGGTTGATAAATATAACGATTTAGAAGAAGAAATATATAAATTAAAAACAGTTAAGACTCGTGATGAATATATCGCATCAAGAGTTAAAGAATTTATTTTAAATAAAGAAATCTAAAACTGGTAATCATCCTTAAATTCAGGATTCCATCTTTTAAGTCCAGGTATGAATGTTGTAGTGATACCTGTTGCTGTAGTTTCGGGCAATCTTGGATTTTTTTCCATCATCTCTTCTGATTTACGGACAATCATTTCGGTTAATGTTATGTCCGGTTCTGTGTATTTGCCATCCTGAAAACAGTCTTTACAAAATTCCGGATTGAGACTGCCATCCTCATTAGTTCCATAATCTTCCTTAACAATTGGCCTGCCACAGGAATTACAAAAACCCATAAAAATACCTCATTTTTAAAAAAAAGAAAAAAATTAGAAATTAATCTAATTCTACTTGTTCATCTTCATCCATTGCAAGTCTCATATTATCAGGATCTGGGTCGAAATGTGCCAAGAAGTCTTGAGCAGATCTTCTGACATCTCTTGAACCAATAATATATCTACCAGCAATAATAATGTCTGCACCTTTTTCTAAAGCCTCTTCAACACGTTCTGGAGTGACTCCTCCAGCAACAGCTACAAGGCCTCCGTCGATGATTTCTTTAATTTTCTTAATGTTACCCCATTCCGTCATGTCGCCTGCATCTTTACCTTTTTCTTTCATTAAGGTCTCAAAGTCGACATTTCTGTGTAATAACACTATATCCGGTTTTAAATCTTTAGGTAATTTTGATAATTTGTTCTCGAAATCAGATACATTCATCATGTCCAATATAGCATATATACCTTGTTTTTGAGTTTCATGGATAGCTTTCACGATTGATTCAATAGTACCTAGTCCAGAAATAGCTACAGCATCAGCAGTTGAATCAGCAGCCATTTTAACTTCTACACGACCGACATCTAAAGTCTTTAAATCAGCAATAATAAATGCAGATGGACGAAGTTCTCTAATGTATTCAACAATACCAACACCAAATTTCTTAACAAGTGGTGTACCCGCTTCAACAAGCACTCTTTCCTTATCAGGTAACTCAGAAAGGATTTTTTCCACAGCTTCTTTGCTGTCCACATCAAGTGCAACTTGCAAGTAAGGTGGTGCCCAAAGCTTTTGTACTCTGAATCCCATAATTGGGTGAGTTCCACGGTCTTTTTCAGCAAGTACTTTGTCAATTGATGGATATCCAGCCATTGCTCTTCTAATAGCTAATTTAGTAGCACCATAGTTGTATTGATAAATTTTTCTGTAATCTTTTGCAGAAGGATCAATAAATACGCTAACATTAATTACAATATCTTCAACAATGTCTTTTGGAATGTATCCATCTTCTACTGCATCAGCCACTGCTCTTGCAACAGCAGTTTGTGCAGGTCCAAAAATTTTACTTGCATCTTCCAAATCACCAACAGTTACTTTAGGAATGATTAAAGTTGCTGGTTTAGTCAATAAGTTTGGTCTAATTACACTGGTTAATGGAGTGTGACCTACTGACAGGTTAGACAATCCATTAGCAAAAGCTTGACCAACAGGGCCGAATTTATCACCAATTAATAAATCAATGTGTGCTAATTCAGGTCCGTCTCCAATAAGAGCTTCTCCTATTTTATACATTGGGTCCATTAAATTTCCTCCGTTATATAATAACATTTTATAATTTATTTTTGTTTGTAAATATAATTATTGGAAGTTTATCCTTTTAGAGATATCTTTTGGTAAAGGTAATCTTCTGAAAGGCATTCCTTCAGTTTTCTCCTTAATTTCATAGATTAGTTCATCAACATCCATATCAACCTTTTCACCGGTTTCACGAACGGTTACTTGGAATTTACCAGATTCAACTTCTTTATCTCCAATTACAAATATGTATGGAATCCATTCTTTTGAAGCGTTTCTGATTTTTTTACCGACACTTTCATCACGGTCATCTAAATCTACACGGATGTTAGAAGCATTAATTTTTTCATAAATTTCATTTGCAAATTCTTTATGAGCTTCTCCAACAGTTAATATTCTTGCTTGGATTGGGCTTAACCAAGTTGGTAACATTGGAGATTTTTCATTTGATTCAATAGCTGTTTTTTCAAGCATTGCACATAAAACTCTTTCAATACTGCCTGTTGGAGAACAGTGCAAGATAGTAGGATTATGCTGGGCTCCATCTTCACCCAAGTATTGAATGTCAAACCTTTTACCGCTTTCAACGTCAATTTGAACAGTCGGGTTTTCAATTGGACGGCCTAAGAAGTCGATATTTGCTAAATCTATTTTGCAAACCCAGTAATGATGTCTTTCAGGTAAAACTTCTAAAAGAATAGGCTTTTGGAATTTAGATGCGATTTCATACATCCATTCCTCATTTTCTTCAAAGAAGTCCTGGGTTGCTCTGAAAATTACTTCAAAGTCCAAGTTCAAATCATTACCTGTCTGCATACACATATCTGTTTGAGCTGCAAATTCATCCAAGGATGAAGGAACGTCAGCACAGAAAGAGTGGAAATCAGGCATGGTAAACGCCCTTAATCTTTTAAGACCAACAACTTCTCCTTTTTTCTCAAAACGGAAACTGTAATGTGTCAATTCAAAAATTTTAGCAGGCAAGTTTTTCCAGGTTAGGAATGAATCACTCATTAATCTGAATGCTCCAAAACAAGCTGCAAATCTAAGCATTAATTTCTTTTTGGTGTCTGTTCTGTATTGTCTTTCACCAAATTTATAAGCATGCTCATATATTGCTTGATTATCCAAATCATAAAAGATTGGAGTTTCAACAGGCATTGCTCCACGGTCTACAACCAAATTGTAAACATAATCATCCAATAAGTCTCTAATTAATTTTCCTTTCGGATACCAGCGGAGATTACCGACATCAGATGCGGCTTCATAGTCACAGATTTCCTTTTCCCTCATCAATTTAACATGAGGAGGTTCGCCTTCATCGGATGCACCTTGTCCCAATTCATAATCAACAAGTTGCTTGAACGCTTTATTTTCAAATTTGAAGTCTTCAATTTCTGTGAGTTTATCTCCTTCAAGTATTTGCCATTTAGAAGGTTTTCTTTCAATCTTTTCCTCTTCAGCATCAGCAGTTATAGTTCTTGAAAGTTCACTTAATGGGTGACCCTTACAGGATATTTCAAATGCCTTATACCATCCGAATGGTACTCTTTGAACATTTAAATCTTCAGCCAAAAGAGCATCTTCAGCATCTTTTAAAATTTCAACAGCCACTTTCGGTGAGCTTAATGAAGAAGATAAATGAGCGTATGGATATAAAACAATATTTTCTGCTTTTACTTGGTCATTAGTTTTTAAAACTTCTTTAACTAAATTTTGAACAATTCCTTGTGGATTATCTTCGTCTTCTTTTTCAACAGCTGTAAATACTACTAAAGAATCATCAAAAGAACCGTCATGTTTAGATTCTTCGATTTCTTCAGCTACAGGTGTTTTCTTTTTTACATTATAATTTAAATAATCAGAATGAATTAACAGTATTCTCATTTGACCACCATATATTATGATTTAATTTTTATTTTTAATATTATATAAAATGATTTCAAAAAGATAATATATTATCAAAATAAATTATTATTCATGAGAATTATATTAGCAGGAACTGGTAGTGCAGTTGGAAAAACCACAATTGCAACTGGAATTATGAAGGCCTTATCTGAGAGATATAATGTTCAGCCTTTTAAAGTCGGACCGGATTATATTGACCCCTCTTATCATACATTGGCCACTGGAAACACATCCAGAAACCTGGATTCATTTTTTATGCATGATGGACAGGTCAGAGACTCATTTATTAAGGGAATGAAAGATAAGGACATTGCTGTCATTGAAGGTGTCAGGGGCCTTTATGAAGGTATTGACTCAATAAATGATATTGGAAGTACAGCATCAATTGCAAAATCCCTTAAAGCTCCGGTCATTTTAATTATCAATTCCAGAAGTTTAGTTAAAAGTGCTGCAGCTTTGGTTTTAGGCTTTAAAAGCCTTGATCCGGAAATCAATATTGCGGGAGTCATTCTAAACAAAGTGAAAAACAATGCACACTACGAAAAGACAAAACGTTCAATTGAGGAAATAACCAATACTGAAGTCATAGGAGGCATCATTCGTGACGACAATATTTCAATTGAACAGAGACACCTCGGTCTTGTTCCTGCCAGAGAGAGGGAAAATTCACTGAAATTTATTGATATCTGGTGTGAAACAATTAAAAATTCAATTGATTTGGACCGCCTTGTGGAAATTGCAAAAACCGCTCCCAAAATCAACTCAAATCTAGAACCAATCTGGAATAAACTGAATTCCAAAAAAGTTAAAATTGGAGTTGCCTACGATGAAGTATTCAATTTTTATTATAAGGAAAATATAGAATCTCTTGAAGCCAATGGCGCTAAAGTTGAATATTTCTCCCCATTGAAAGATGAAAATCTTCCGGACATTGACGGATTGTATATCGGTGGAGGCTATCCCGAACTATTTTCAAAAGAACTGTCAGATAATAAAAGCATGCTTAAGGATATCAAGGACTTCCACTTGGATGAACACCCCATTTTTGCCGAATGTGGTGGTTTGATGTATCTTATGAATTCAATCCATGAAGATAAAGTTGTAGATGTATATCCTTACAAGTCAATTCTAACCGACCGTGTCCAAGCACTGAAATACACCATAGCTGAAGTTCAAGAAGATAACATCATCTCTAAAAAAGGTGAAGTCTTCCACGGCCATGAATTCCACTACTCAAAAGTCATTGTGGATAAGCCAAAACATGAATTTGCATTTAAGATTACTCGTGGAAAAGGTTCATACAATAATTTAGATGGATTTATGGAAAAAAATACTTTGGCAAGCTATGTTCACACGCATGTAGCAGCAATGCCTAATTTTGGAGGAAACCTATGTCTTTCAGCCCTAGAAAAATAGATTTCTTTCACCCATACATCATTCCCATTGCAATCCTGATATTTTTGGTGATGGGCTATATCGGCTCATTCAACTACAGGTTTGAAGACCCACTCAATACACAAACCATACTTACAATCATTTTTGCAGCACTGCTGTTTGCAATAGCTGCATTCATCACTTCAAAAAAATTTACAATAGAACAAAATAAAGAAATAAATTTTCTATCGGAGAAAATTATAGTAATTTTAATTGTTATAGCATTAATCTTACAAAGCTTAAATATGGTTTTGCTTGGAGGAATACCATTATTTAATAGTGTTTTAAAAGCAAATGCAACCACTAACCTATGGAGAATTGCATATCCATTATTTTTAATTTTAATAAATATATTAATTGCAAAACACTATAATCGCAAATATTTGCTGTTAGTTTTACTTGGAGCATTAATTTTTGGGCTAAACGGATATAGAACATCAGTGATTGGAATATTGGTTAGCGTATTCATCACAATGTATTATATTGGAAATATTTCCCGAAAAATCGGAGTTATATTCGTTATTATCATTGCACTTGGAGGACTTGGCATAGGCTACATTGCATCACAGTCTATTGCAACACAGACCTGGACACTAAACCCTTTAGAGTTAGTATTCTACAGAGCCGCATTTACACAGGAAGTATTTGAAAAAATCATTCCATTAGCCGGAACAACACACGGCCATATACTATCAATGATATTTTCATCCGGAAGCCCAAGATCATTTATAGGAAATTATGTTCTTCACTACGATGTCTGTTTAACTTCAACATTGTTCGGACCTGTGATGCTTGACTTCGGATATCTTGGCCTTGCAATTCAAATGCTGTTTATGGGTGCGTTTTTAAAAATAATTCATACGATTGCCAAATCAGGTGCTGGAATTGGAATATATTCAATAATATTAACCCATACATTAATATGGATTGAAACAGGCCCAACCGACATAATGATTTGGTTTTTATATTTATTAGGGTTAATCTTGATTATATTAACTTTAAAAAAATAGTTAGAATATTAATTACATCTACAATGTAATTAATAACTAAATTTAAACGAATATTAGAATAATCAATATTATAAGTGAAATAAAGAATATTACTGTTCCACGGGTGATAAAGAACCTTGACCTATCAACAAACATAAATGTTAATCCATAAGATAAAGCCAAAGCAACTAACATTTCAATTAAACCACTTATACCATAATCTATTTTTAATATATTGCCGAATAGGAAAGATAAGAAATATGAAACAATTACAACCAAAGCAATTGTAACGAAAGGATTGCTTAAAAACGGCTGTAAACGGTCAAACCAGGACGGTTTGGAATAATAATTATAATTATATAAATCCGTCTGATAATTTGTTGGATATAAACTCTTATATTGATTTTTTTTCTTTCTATTTAAAAATGAGAACATAGAATTGGAAGAATTATATTCTTCAACTTCAGGATATAATGTATTTTTATAGACAGCAGGATTTTCATCCCTTCTGCGCATTATATAATCCATGTCTGCCGCATCGTAAGTGTATTCAGGATACTCCTCTTCGATATATGAAACATCACCAGTAGAATAATCGTTGCTGTCCAAAGTAGTTTGTTGAGAGTTATCTTGATACCTTTTAGCCAATTCTGTTAAATTATCTCTATCAACCAATTTGATATTTTTCCTTAAAGCATAATTAGTAGCTTGATTATCAAAATAAGCAGAGGTTACAACAGCTGCTTTTGAAGCTTTTAAGCTTTCAGCTGCATCTTCCATTTCTTTTAATAAGTCAATGCCTACTTCAAACTCCTTATCATAATTGTTACATGCCATAACTACTCCAAAATCACCTATTGTTGTTGGGAGAACAGCATATATATCAATAATCCTTTGTGAGGTCTTAAAGTTCTTGTATACTTTAAAACCTGAATCCTCCAAGACTTTAGCTATAAAATTAATCAATTGTGGTTTTTCCAAAATTCCACCCGCACATGTTTCAATATATATTTATTTATAATTGAAATTATTATTAAAGTTTATTATTATCATGAAAATTTTAATAATTTGAAAAGAATAATTAATAGTATGAAAGCTTTAATATCTAACGATGATGGAGTTAATGCATCAGGAATACTTGCTGCTAAAAAGGCAGTTGAAGATTTATGTGAAACTATTATAGTGGCACCTGAAACACAGCAAAGTGGAATAGGGCATGCATTAACATTATATGAACCATTAAGAGTAAAAGAAAGAATTTTAAAAGATGGAAGTTTAGCTTATGGAGTCAGTGGAACACCAACAGACGCAGTAACAATAGGATTATTCCAGATACTTGAAGAAAAACCAGATTTAATGATATCAGGAATAAATACAGGCTTTAATTTAGGTCAAGCAGAATTAACAACATCAGGAACAATCGGTGCGGCTATTGAAGCAGCAAGTTTTGGAATTCCTACAATTGCAGTTTCCCAAGAGGTTACAAGGGATGAAATAAAATTTGAAAGCGGAGAAAATGATGTTGATTTCGAATTTGCGCAAAAAATGCTCAATAAACTGGCTAAAATAGTATTAAAAAAGGGATTACCTAAAGGAATTGACTTATTAAATGTAAATATACCAGAAAATCCAGTTGACGAGGAATTTGAAGTTGTAACATTAGGAAAAAGAATGTACACGCCAGTAATGGAAAAAAGACTTGATCCAAGAGGGCAACCTTATTATTGGATTGGTGGTGAACCTTATACTTCAGATAAAAAAGGAACTGATGGTTATGAATTAAAAGTTTCACAAAAAACTACTATAACTCCATTAAAGATTGATTTAACTGGAGATTTAGATTTGTTAAAAGATTATTTAAAGATTTAAATCTTTAAGTATCTTATCACGTTCTTCGTAAAGCTCTTTTAAAATTTTTTCGTCGGTACAGCCATCTTTTTTAAGTTGTGCTATTGTTCTGGTAATAGCTTCCAAATTGCTTTCTAATTGATTAATTGACATAGTATTATATTAAAACATTAAAGTATATAAATTTAAAAAATAAATTAATTATATATATCAATAGGATTGAAAAACATGACAGACAAAGAACAAGTAAATAGATTATTTAAGCAATTTAAAAATAAAAATGTAACTGTTGAATTAAGAGACAATAATCAAGCTGAAGGAAAAATAATAGCTATTGATAATTATTTAAATATTGTTTTAGAAAATGAAAATGGTATTGAAACCTTAAAAGGCGGAAATATAGTTTTTGTTAGTTTAAAAGAATGAACCATCACCCAACCATTAACCAAATTAATTAAAATAATAATTAGGATAGATTAACGTCAATACCTAAGATGTTATCTTTACCGTTATAGACATCATGAGCAATTTGAGCTGCTCCGATTGCTCCGGATTCCTTTGAAATGACTTTCAATTCATATTTATTTTTGAAGTATTTATTCAGTTCATTTTCAAAGTTGAAAGGCTCGGTTGCACTTCCTATGGAACCGGTTAGAACAATTCCTTCAATCTCATTTTCACAAACGATTGCCAATCCCGCTATTTCCATTGCAACTGTCATTATTAAAGTATCGATTGCCAATTTTGCTTTTTCATCGCCATTTTCATAGTTTTCAAGAAGCTGATCTTTCATATTGGCTACTTTTCCATCAACGCCTGCGATTTTTATTGCACCTGCATGTGAAAAGCATTCATTGGCTGTACGCCTTCCTTCATCAATGTCACGTATCATTTCCAAATCTATTGGCCCGTGAACAATTCCCATTGCTCCAATGCATGCATCTATCGCACCTTTTATTTTGGAATCTTCAAGCAATATATTAACACTATTGGATGATATATCTGCTACGATAAAATTTTGCCAATTTGTTTCTTTGATTGCATTATATGAAATACTCACCTTCTCAGGACTGGCTTGATGGGAGTAAGCTGCATTAAATAAATCGTTTAACGAAGTAGAATTCTTATGAAGACCAGGTATCATTATGCTTGGAATGTTTGAATTTTCAAGTTCTGAAAATACGGAGGTTCCACCACCGGTAACCTTGCCTGCACCATTGATAGATAGAATTCCCCTATCCTCAACTTTATCTATCGGCAAAATCTCACTGATGCCATCTCCCATTGCATAAGTGATAGCCATTAATTTAACGGAATCCAAATCACATCTTTTAGATAATTCTTCAATAGCTGAAACCTTGCCGTTTTTAGAATCTTCTCTGTCTATCTTAAAAACATCTAAAATATTTTCATCATCATCCATTAAACAGAAAGAAATGCCTGTAGTGCCATGATCCATTCCAATAAAAACCATACCAAACTCCCCATTATCCCTAAAAATTGAAAATAAAAAAAAGTAAAAAAAAGTTAAAAGATGAATTTAATCATCTTTTTCTAATCCACAAGCTTTTCTTAATCTAGTACCTACAACTTCAATATCAAGTTTCTCTTCAGCTGCTCTCATTTCTTTTAAGTTAGCTCCGTCAGTAGCGTTTTCATCAGCCCATTGTTTTTTGAAGGTACCATCTTGGATTTCTTGTAAAACTTGTTTCATACCGTCTTTTGCTTCTTGAGTAATAATTCTATTTCCTCTGGTTAAACCACCATACTCAGCTGTGTTACTTACATCATGCCACATTCCTTTGAAACCTTTTTCATAAATCAAGTCAACAATAAGTTTTACTTCGTGACAGGTTTCAAAGTAAGCGATTTCAGGTTGGTAACCAGCTTCAACTAAAGTAGTGAATCCTGCATTAATCAATTCAGTGATTCCTCCACACAATACGGTTTGTTCACCAAATAAATCAGTTTCAGTTTCTTCTTTGAAAGTAGTTTCTAAAACTCCGGCTTTGGTTAAACCACAAGCTTTTGCCATACCTAATGCCAATTGCATAGCATCACCAGTAGCATCTCTTTCAACTGCTACTAAACCAGGAATACCGAATCCCTCTTCATAAGTTCTTCTTACCATGGATCCAGGTCCTTTTGGTGCGAACATGACAATGTTTACATCTTCTGCAGGGTCAATTAATCCGAAGTGGATGTTGTATCCGTGTGAAAATGAAATAGTGTTTCCACTTTCAACATAAGGTGCAATCTGTTCATTGTATACTTTTTCTTGGATTTCATCAGGAAGCAAAATGTGGATAATATCTGCTTCTTTAGCTGCATCTTCAATAGTTTTTACAGTCATTCCATCTTCTTTTACTAAGTTCCAAGAACTACCGTTTTCACGAACACCAACAATTACATTAGCACCGCTATCTGCCATATTTCTTGATTGTGCTCTACCTTGTGAACCATAACCGATTACAGCAATGGTTTTTCCTTCAAGTGCATCTGTATTTACATCTGCATCATAATACATTTTCATTTTAAAACGTCTCCTATAAAAATAATTCGATAAAATTTATCAATTAATAATATACTTTCTAATATTATAAATAACTAACTAGTTTGAAATAATATCTTTTAAATAATAAAATATTAGAAACTAATAGATAGCTTTCTCATGATTCAAAAGAAATATCTTTTTGTCTAAACCCCCAGCATAACCTGTTAACTTTCCATTTGAACCGATAACTCTGTGACAAGGAATGATGATTGAAATCGGATTGTGTCCAACCGCTCCACCTACAGCCTGAGCAGACATTTTTTCAATGCCACGATTTTTAGCTATTTCAGATGCAATATCTTTGTAAGTGGTAGTTTCACCATATGGAATCTTACAAAGCATTTTCCATACTTCACACCTAAAGCTTGTGTCTTCAGGTGCCAAGTCCAATTCATTAATCAGCACTTTTTCACCATTGAAATATCTGTCAAGCCAGTCTTTTGTTTTGGAGAGGATTTCATCTTCCTTTTCAACAATACCCCCTGAAATATTAGACAGATAATATTTCTGTCCTTCAAACCAAGCCCCGATTAGCTTTTCATTTCGGGAAGCGAGTAAAATATCCCCTAATGGTGAAGTGTAGTGTATTGTATTTATCATTTTAAAAAAATAAGAGAATAGATGATTTAATAACCATCTACTAAAACTTTTAACTCACCAGTTACAATATCAATTATTAAACCGTGTACTGGTACATCAGGAATTAATGGGTGGTTTTTGATTTTTTCTACAACGTCTTTAACGTTTTGTTCTTCGTCTTCGAATCCACCAATCCATTGAGCTAAATCATATTTGGCAATATCTTCTTCTTTAATGCCTCTTGCAATCATTTTTTCTTTTAAAGCTTCAGCATCAGCACCAGCCATACCACATTCGGTGTGACCAACAACCATTACTTCTTCAGCTCCAAGATTATATAATGCTGCACCAATTGATCTTATAGCATCTTCACCGACGATTGAGTTACCTGCATTTCTAACGATTTTTGCATCTCCTCTTTTTAAACCTAAAGCAGGTTCAAAAAAATCAATCAATCTGCAGTCCATACAAGTTAAAATAGCTAATTTTTTAGCTGCATGGTGAGACATTTCAGTTCCTTCAAAGTTTTCAACAAATTCCTTATTATCTTTTAATACGTTCTCCAAAATTGTCATTTTAAACACCTCTTGCCATTGCGGTAAGGCCGGTTCTTGAAATCTTTTTGATTCCATAACCTTCTAGTAAAGATATAAATGCATCAATTTTCTCCATATCTCCAGTTATTTCAATTATTAATGTTTCTTCAGTTACATCAACAATCTTTGCTCTGAAAATATTAGCATATTGCATTATTTCAGCTCTTGCTTTTTCATTAGGAATATTTACTTTTATAAGACATAATTCCCTTTTTACAGCATTTTTAGTAATATCTTTAATCTTGATAACATCAACTAATTTATTTAGTTGCTTTGTAACCTGTTCCAATACAACATCTTCGGCCTTGACAGTGATAACCATTCTTGCAAGTCCATCAACTTCAGATTGACCTACAGTAATACTGTCAATATTAAAATCTCTTCTTGTGAATAATCCAGCAACTTTCTGTAAAACTCCAGGTTTATTTTCTACAAGCGTACTTATAACATGATATTTTACATCCATTTAAATCACATCTTTTTCGAGTTTATATTCACCAATCATTTCGTTGATACCTGCTCCTGGAGGTAACATTGGAAGCGCTTCTTCTGAATCTACAATAATATCTATCAATATAGCTTCATTATCTTTTATTGCTGTTTTTAATGCTTCTTTAGTTTCGCCCGGTTTTTCAACGCGAACTGCATTAACACCGAAACTTTCCGCTAATTTAACGAAGTCCGGACTGTCTTTAAATGTTGTTTGTGAATGCCTTCCATTATACAATAGGCTTTGCCATTGGTATACCATTCCCAAAGTCCTGTTTTCAAGTACTATTGCAATAACAGGCAAATCATAATCGTGAACAGTGGCCAATTCCTGACAAACCATTAAAAATCCGCCGTCACCATTGACGGAAACAACTACATCTTCCGGACATGCTACTTTAGCACCTATAGCTGAAGGAAAACCGAACCCCATTGTTCCAAGTCCTCCGGAAGATATGAATTTGCGAGGTTTTTGAGTATTATAAAAATGAGCTGCCCACATCTGATTTTGGCCAACATCAGTTGTCAATATGGAATCGGCAGTTAAGACCTCACTAATCTCCTTAATTACAGATTGGGGTTTAAGCGGAACATCCGTGTATGTAACTCTTGGCAGCAAATCAACTTTCCTTTGCTTGATTTTATCTGTCCAGTCGTTAACATCATTAGTAGGAGCATATCCTTTAAAACAACTAATTAATGATTTTAAAATGTTTTTTGCATCCCCTACAATCGGCAAATCAACATCTACATTTTTGCCGATTTCTGCCGGATCAATATCAATATGAATAACCTTGCTGTCAGGAATAAAACTGTCTAATCTTCCTGTAGTCCTATCTGAAAATCTTATACCGATAGCTATTAACAAATCACATTCATTGACTGAATCGTTGGAAACTTTTCTTCCATGCATTCCAAGCATGCCTAAAGCCAAATCATCAGTTTCATCAAAAGCACCCTTACCTAAAAGGGAAGTCATAACAGGCGCATTGATTAAATGTGCAAATTCATCCAATTCACAGCAGGCATTAGCCAATATAACGCCAGCACCAGCAAGTATTAAAGGCCTTTTAGCCTGTTTAATTAATTCACTAGCCTTTTTGATTTGTCTGGGATTGCCTTTTATGGTTGGATTGTAACCCGGCGTTTGGATTAGATTATCATTAAATGAAGTAAGTTCACCTTCCTGCACTTCTTTTGGAACATCAATCAATACAGGTCCAGGTCTTCCACTAGCAGCTATATCAAAACTGGTTTTTATTACAGACGGTATTAAATTAGGATTCTTTGGCTGAAAACTATGCTTAACGATAGGCATAGTAATACCGATAATATCAGCTTCCTGAAATGCATCATTTCCTATTAAATGAGTTGGAACCTGGCCTGTTATAGCTACAATAGGAGAAGAATCCATAAAAGAAGTAGCAATACCAGTGACTAAATTGGTTGCACCCGGTCCGGAAGTAGCCAAACACACACCCACTTTACCTGAAGCCCTTGCAAATCCATCAGCTGCATGAGCCGCTGCCTGTTCATGTCTAACTAATATATGATTGATGTCTGCATCATATAACATATCATAGAAAGGTATGGTCTGTCCTCCAGGATAACCAAATATTGTTTCTACTCCCATATTTTTAAGGGATTCAATTATTGCTTCTCCGCCTCTCATTTCTAAAACCTTTATTAAATCTTTTATTATAGACTAATTTTTGTATTGTTGAATATATATAATTATCTTAGTTGAAATTTTTTAGCTGAAACAACGGGAAAAATATTAATATATCTTAAAATCAAAATAGATTAAACACAAATAATTAACTTAGATATTATGAAATACTCAAAATTTTTCTGCCATAGAATACCTGAAAGAAGTTTTCATTACAAGAATCACCAATTTCCAGTTTGTGCAAGATGTACGGGCTTTTACACAGGTTTAATAGTATTTTTGATATATAATTACTTTTATCCAGTTAATTATACATTGAATTTATTCATAATATCAGCGATATTGCTTATTCCAACTGCTATCGATGGCTTTACCCAACTATTGGGTTTAAGAGAAAGTAATAATAATCTAAGATTCATTACTGGATTTATTGGTGGAATAGGTTTAATAATTTTTATGAAAATAGCTGTTAAAATCTTTTTTAATTTAGTAGGTGCATATTTATGATTATTTGTCCAGAATGTGGTGAAGAAAATCCAAAAGGAAGTAAATTCTGTAGAAAATGCGGCGTTAATCTAGTTTATGATGAACCAAAAGTCGAAGTTGAAGAAGAACCTGCTAAAAAGGTTACAGTTGAAACCAACCAAGGCCCAGTTAACAAAAAACCTTATACAACTTCAGCCAATACGAATAAAAAATATGATGATGACAAATGGTGTTGGTGCTGTATCTGTATGGTCTTTTTATTTATAATATTTGCAATTTTAGGCCATTGAAATTATTTCAAATAATGGTAAAGGACAGCTTTTTGTGCATGAAGCCTATTTTCAGCCTCATCATAAACAACTGATTGAGGACCATCAATAACATCTGCTGAAACTTCCTGACCTCTAATTGCCGGCAAGCAATGCATGAAAATAGCTCCGTCATTTGCAATGTCCATCAATTCTTTATTGACCTGATAAGGTGCAAAATCTGTTTCTCTTTTTGCTTTTTCAGCTTCATCACCCATACTTACCCATACATCAGTATAGACAATATCCACATTGTCAAGAGCAACGTTAATATCATCAGAAATAGTTATTTCAGTATTATTTTCATTAGCATATTCTTCAGAAAGCTTTAAAATTTCTTCATTAGGCTCATAACCTTTAGGACAGGCAACGGACATATCCATTCCTAAAAGAGGAGCAATCAATAAAAGGGAATTACATACATTGTTTCCATCACCGACGAAACAAATTTTTTTGCCTTCAAAGGATCCAAAATGTTCCTTAATGGTTAACATGTCAGCCAATGCTTGACAAGGATGTTCCAAATTAGTCAATCCACTTATAACAGGCACGTCAGAATATTTGGATAGTTCAACTACATCATCATGTTCAATGGCTCTAATCATTATTCCATCAACGAATCGGCTCAATACCTTAGCGGTGTCTGAAATAGGTTCTCCCCTACCCATTTGCAAATCATTAGATGATAGAAATATTGCTCTTCCACCTAACTGGTACATTCCAACATCGAATGAGACTCTAGTACGAGTTGATGATTTTTGGAAAATCATTGCTAGAGTTTTTCCTTCCAACGGTTTGCCTTCAATTTCGCCTGCTTTAATTTGACTAGCTAAATCAATAATGTATGAAACCTCATCTTTAATATCACGAACAGATAATAAACTATCCATTATAATCCCCTCTAAGAAAATAAAATATTTATTACTCATACATATTAAATCTTATGTTTAATTTTAAACTCAATATCACGAAATGTTGAAATTATTGGAACTAACAGGTACAGATAGATAAAATGGCTTGAAGAAAAAAAGTCCAGGATGATTATAATCGCCGTCAAAACCATCATGATAAAAAAAGTTTTATAAGTGTATCTTTTTTCTACAATAGAAACTTCATTTTCCATGAATCCCCTTTTATTAGCATACCAATACATTAATGTCAGAGATATCACTACAAAAAATATATTTAAACCAAATATCATAGCAGACAGGATATAATCTGAATATGTACCAATTAATGTAGTAGTGAATGGAATGAAAGAAATGAATATTAAAAAGAAAATATTAAACCATAAATAAGGTAAATTGAGAGTTTTGAGTTTAAAAAATTCATGGTTATAAATCCAGAAGGAAGCGATTAAAATAAAACTGATTACTGTAAGGCCAACACTTGGGATTAAACTCTGAATAGCATATGAAAAATCACCGGCATCCAATATACTAAGATTGGGAAGTGCCAAACCAAAAATGAGCAATGTCATCACCATTCCAAAAATACCGTCGGTAATGCCCATCAATCTTCCGGGATCTATTTCCAAATCCAATTGGAACGCATGTAGACAGCGCTGATAAAAAGATAAAACTTTAATGGCAGCATTAGCCTCTCTAAGTTGCAAATTAACTGGTTCATATTCATGCTTTTTATCCAAACGCTTTTTTAATTTCTGTATTCTTTTATAGGTATCCTCATCGACATTATTTTTTATGTCATCAAGCTGGCCGTCAATTTCATACCTTAAATTCAATAATTCTTCATACTTTTCATAATCGTCCTTGCCCATCACTTCACCGGAAATAATTAATTATTAACTAATTTGTCTTTTAAATAATATATAATATAACATTTAAAACTATTAAAATACATAGTTATATACTGGTAGGCGATTAAATGAAAAGTGATAATATTAAAAAAGGAATTCAACGAGCCCCCCACAGGTCTCTTTTAAGAGCATGTGGGCTTGAAGATGAAGATTTTAAAAAACCGTTCATTGGAATAGCTAACAGTTTCACCGATATTGTTCCAGGACATATTCATCTCAGAGACTTGGTTGAATTTGTAAAAGAAGGAATTATAGCTGCTGGAGGAGTCCCTTTTGAATTTGACACAATGGCTATTTGTGATGGAATCAGTATGAACCATGAAGGTATGAAGTACTCCCTTCCTTCAAGAGAAATTATAGCCGCTACAGTTGAAAGCATGACAAAAGGACATTCCTTCGACGGATTGGTATTGATTCCAAGCTGTGATAAAGTCGTTCCGGGTATGATTATGGGTGCATGCCGTGTAAATGTTCCAAGTATCGTTGTTACAGGTGGGCCAATGGCTGCAGGCAGTTATAATGGAAAAAACGCTGATTTGATTACTGTCTTTGAAGCGGTAGGTGAATATTCAGCGGGAAAAATATCTGAAGATGAAGTTTATGAAATGGAAAAATGTGCCTGTCCGGGACCAGGAAGCTGTTCAGGATTATTTACCGCAAACACAATGGCATGTATAACAGAAACATTAGGATTATCCCTTCCATTATGCGCTACAACACATGCAGATACCGAAGAAAACAATAAAATGGCATATGATTCAGGGAAAAAAATCATTGAACTTGTCGAAAAAGACATTAAGCCATCCGACATATTAACACAGGAATCCTTTAACAATGCTATTGCAATAGATATGGCATTAGGTGGCTCATCAAATACTGCACTGCACATTCCTGCAATTGCAAGTGAAGTTGAAGGCGTTGATGTGGATTTAGAATTATTCGATAAAATCAGCCGTGAAGTTCCACACATTGCATTGATATCACCTGCAGGTGAAGACAGCATGATGGATTTGCATTTGGCCGGAGGAATTCCTGCAGTTTTAAAAACATTGAATGATAAGATTGACACTTCACCATTAACTGTTACCGGTAAAAGCATTGAAGAAAATCTTAAGGATGTTGAAAACAAAAACCCTGATGTTATCCATCCATTAGACAATCCTGTCCATGCCGATGGTGGAATAGCTATCCTTAAAGGAAACATAGCACCAAACGGAAGTGTCGTTAAAAAAGGTGCAGTTGCAGAAGAATTGATGCATCTTAAAGGACCTGCAAAAGTATTCCACTCCGAAGAGGAAGTTACAAAAGCGATATTTAACCACGAAATAGAAGAAAGAGACATTGTTGTTATAATTTACGAAGGTCCTAAAGGCGGTCCGGGAATGAGGGAAATGTTAAATGCCACATCCGCCCTTGCAGGAATGGGTATTAAAGATGTTGGCCTTATTACCGACGGAAGATTTTCAGGAGGAACACGTGGCCCATGCATTGGACACGTATCACCAGAAGCAATGGCATCAGGTCCTATTGCAGCAGTTCAAAATGGAGACATAATTGAAATTGATATCAATAACAGATCCATTAATGTAGAACTGACAGATGAAGAAATAGCTAAAAGATTGGAAAATGTCAAACATCCGGAAAGCGATGTTGACGGTTGGTTAAGCATATATCAGAAATTGGTTCAATCTGCAGACAGTGGAGCTATTTTAAGGTAGTGTTTATAATGGAAATATTAAAATACTCAGAAATTGACTTGGCTGAAACAATTAAAAGATCAGAACAGGATGTAAATAATGTCTTGGATACCGTATCCGAAATCTTAAACAATGTTAAAGACAATGGCGATGAGGCATTAAAATCATATACTGAGAAATTTGATGGGGTTTTAATTGAAGATTTAAAGGTAAGTGATGATGAAATAAAAGAAGCCTATGACAGCCTAGATGAAACATTGTTAATTGCCTTAAAGCAAGCCGCAGCGAATATTGAAAAGTTCCATAAAAAACAGATTCCTAAAGACTGGGAAATGGAAGTAAACCCTGGAATTAAAGCAGGTCAAATTGTAAGAGCCATAAACTCAGCAGGATGTTATATCCCCGGAGGCAGGGCAGCTTATCCATCTTCCATACTAATGACCGTGATTCCAGCTAAAATTGCAGGTGTTGAAAAGGTAGTGTGTGTAACCCCTCCTCAAAAAGACGGGAAAATCATGGATGCAATTCTAGTTGCAGCAGACATTGCAGGTGCTGATGAAATCTATAAAGTAGGTGGAGCACAGGCTATTGGAGCACTTGCCTATGGAACAGAATCCGTGCCCGAAGTCGAAAAAATAGTCGGACCTGGAAATATCTTTGTAACGGCAGCCAAAAAATTGGTTTACGGACAAGTTGACATAGAGTTTCCGGCAGGTCCATCAGAAGTATTGATTCTTGCTGATGAAAGTGCAGAACCCGAATTTTTAGCAACAGACATTTTAGCACAGGCAGAACATGACCCTAATGCATCATGCTTTTTAGTAACTGATTCCGAGGAATTGGCTGAAAAAGCTAATGAATTTGTATTGAAATTGACTGAAATCGCCCCTAGACGTGAAATAATAGAAGAATCATTATCCAAAAGTGGAAAAATTATTATCACTGACACATTTGATGAAGCCATCTATGTTACAAACGAATACGCCCCAGAACACTTAATCATATCCACAAAAGATGATGACAAAACACTAGCTAATATTAAAAATGCCGGATCAATATTTTTAGGTGCATACTCTCCAGTAGCAGCGGGAGATTATGGATCCGGAACAAATCACGTTTTACCAACCGGCGGTGGAGCTAAAATGTATTCAGGCCTTTCAACTGAAAGCTTTATTAAAAAGCCTACTGTTCAAAGAATTACAAAAGAAGGTTTGTCTGAACTTGCAAAAACTTCAGTCCCAATAGCTGAATACGAAGGGTTTTTTGCTCATTCAGATTCATTTAAAAGAAGATTAGAAAAATAATCTTCTATCTCACTTTTTTTAAAATTTTAATTGATAAATTTCACTAAAGTTCGCCGCATCCAGATTTCTTTTTCAATTCAACAGAATCAAATTCCCTATCAGAATCTATTGCAAATTTTTCCAAATCTCTTAATGATTTCTGTTTTACATTTTCATCTATCATCAAATCACCTATAGAAATTAATTAAAAAAATAGAAAAAAGTGATATGAAATCACTTAAATATTTACTGATGCCGGCAGGTTATGTGTCTTTCCATAATTCATTAAGATATTTACACAGATATCCATCATTCTTGCCGGTGAAATATCCGGTACGCCTCCAGTGTAAATACCAACATAATTAGGAATGGCATTATTGCTTTCGGTCCATGTTGAGAACCTGTTACACATATCTACATAATTTGCACGTTGGATAGTTTGTGAACTATCACTACCACTAGGATGAGGTGCATAGGAGTAATCGCCTACAGATATTGTTGCATCAGGATGACCGCTGCCAATTTGACTAATGGATTTAGATAAAATATACAGACATTGTGCCTTTGACAATGAAAGTGATTTGAAACTTACCGGGAAGTTATTATTAGCATTTTTAACAGCTTGAGCCAATGCAGGAGCTTCACTTACGGGAAAACTGTTTAATGAAACAGGTTTGGAGCTTGAAAGATTGGCCTGGGGTTGAGCATTAGCATTTCCATTTTGAGAATTTCCATTGAACATACCTGTTCCAAAAGCAACAAAAACAATAGCTAAAATAACAATGGCTGCAACTAAGACACCAATAATAATCTTCTTAGTTTTTTCATCATCACTGGATTGGGTTTTAACTTTAGCAGGTGCTGAAGTTCCATTCTTATTCTTTTTAATTTCACTTCCACAATGCTTACAAAATTTTGAACCATCCTTTATTTCTTTCCCACATTTAGGACAAAACATAAAATACCTCTGGGTTATGATTTTTTAAAAAATAAAAATGAGAAAATTTATTTCTCATTATAGTATTTTACCTGAATATGCATCTACTTTAACTTTATGAAGGCCTGATGAATCTTTTAATGAAACAAGGAAATAATCTCCTTTTTCATCAACATTTTTAACTTGAGCACGAGGATATTTAGCTAAAGCAGCATTTTTAGCATCAGTTGAAGTTATTTTTTGTTTTTCTGATGGTGAACCGCTTCCGGATGATGATGCGCTACTACTTGAAGGAGATGCACTACTTCCTGAAGATGCACTACTTCCTGAAGATGATACACTGCTTCCAGATGATGAAGAAGCTGAACCAGTAGGATTATGGTTAGTATTTGCATCAGGAGCAACACTTGGAATTGGAGAATTTCCATCACTAGAACTACTAGCTACTGCACCGGAGTCTCCACCAGCAGAATTACCATTAGATGGGTTATCAGAACTTATTGAACTAACAACATTAGATACGTTTTGATTATCTAAAAGTGAAGTATTTTGCTGATTATTATTTACAACACCATTATCAGAAGGCATATTTTGTGCAAATTCGTTTGCAGTATATTCAGATAATGTATTAGTATCTGCAGCAACATTATAATCATTAATAGTAGTATTTATATTGGTTTCAAATAATCCAACGTTAAATTCTTGAGTATTCACTTGAGCAATCAATGCTTGGATTAAATAGAAATCATGATGAAGTTCTAAATGAGGTGGAGGTGCAATAACCGGAATGACAGGAGCTGGTTTAGCAGTTTTTTGATGGTTTGAGAAAACAACAGTGTTAGACATGTCTGAAACTAAACCTTGATCTTTTGCTCCAATAGAAATCGCTTCAACACCATTAGTGACTAAAACATTGGTGTCGTCACCTTGTACAAATGCAACAGATTGAGGCGGTTGATTTTTCAAAGAAATAACGGATGCCCCAGATTTACTTTTTAAATAATTTACTACTGAATCATTATTCTTAAATGTATTGATGGCAATACCATATTTACTGTCAGCATAGCCATCGGCCGTTTTTACAAAATTTGAGTCAGCCGGAACGCTAACCTTAATTCCATCAAAATCCACTTGTTTCATAGAACCGTTGTTTAATATAGTAGCACCCACAACACCTGCTGTTATTATTCCAACGATAGCTATGAGAAATATTACATGAGAATTAAGCTTCATAATAAAATATCCCCTAAAATATATATAATTTAAACACAATGATAATTATATAATTAATAATATATAAAATTTTATTAATCAATTTTTCAGACTCTTTCAAAAACTTTGTTGATTTTCTAAATCCTTTTTTTTGGATTGTCATTCAAAATTAGTTCTCTTCGATACATTCGTTTTAAAAGCACACTGTTTGGTCTTGAATGTTTGTTTGTTTTTTGATTTTGGCATTGTTTTTTGGAAAGCATTTTAGGAAATAATTATATAACAAATAAATAAAATACATATTAAGGGAGTAAATTGTGGTATAATATGAATTTCAAGAAAATATTCCTGTTCATATGCTTGATTGTTTGTTTGTCTGGCGCGACAATATATGCAAGTGATGTAGATGATGCTGATTTCGATTCAGATTTAAATGAAACACATTTTCAATGCTGTTCATTTGCTATTCAGGAAAAATATGAAACCATTTTCGCTTTTAGACAAGATGCTGAATTAGGTGAAGATGGAGTGCTTATACATAAAGAGGAATTGAATAATCAGGAAATTATTGTGCAGGAGATAGATGATCCTGATTCTCATTTCATTCATGCAATGATTACTGAAGATGGATGGATTGCAAGTCATGGTGGAGATTCTTCAAATGACACTGAAACCAGGGATATGGAGAATATTGCTTGTGAAATGCTTGCTTCCAAAAATATTTCATCAGATTCCCTCAGCAAGATTCAAAAAATCTTTAACAATTACGGTTATGGTCATTTTTTCATAAAGGCTCCTGATGGAAGTTATGCTGTGGTTTATAATGAAACTGTTTTGGTGGATAAGTTAAGCCCTGGCGAATTTTTAGTTATTCCGAATGAGTATTATGGCTTTAGGGGAGGAAACTATACTGATTATGAAACAGACCCTGTTGATGCTATTGTTAAAATCTGTTCTTACGAGGATTCAGGTACAAATAGGCGTAATCTTTATTCTTATGATTATAAGTTGCAGGATACTGATAATGGGAAAAAATATGGTGTAAATGTTTATGTGACTAATGACAACGGCCATAATGTCGGTTTGGACACTTCAGAATTTGTTAACTATTTCTATTTTAATAATAATTTCTATCCTCCATCAGTAATTCCTGAAAACCCAGACAAGTTATATGTTGGAAATTACATTTTTGAAAATCAAACCATGTATTCAGCCATTAAAGATAGAATCTTTCAAAAACTTGTTGATTTACAAAATTCAGATTAGTTTTTAAAACACATGTTGGGTCTTGAATGTTCGTTTTCTTGATTTTGGCATTGTTTTTTGGAAAGCATTTTCAATTTTACTACAAATCAAATTCTAAAATGATTCATTAACAAAAAGCCAATTTTCAATTGTTTAATGCGAAACAGTGATTCCAAAGAATTTTTAAAAATATTTACAAACATTTTTCAAGTTTCCCATATAATCTGAAATTAAATGCTCTGATTCACTTTTCAATTCATTCGTAAAATTGCTGTTTTTATCAACAAGACTTGTTAAATCAGTTGGAAAGGTTTTACCATAACGTTTACAAATATAACGCTGAACTTTTATCTTAATTTATTAAATTTAACTATTTTCAGATAAAATAAAAAATTACAAATTAATTTCATCAAAAAATTTCAAATCAACAAAATTTTTGAAAGAGTCATTTTTCACAACTTTTAAATCAAATAAAATCAATAAATATTATCACGGATATGTTATTAAATTGATAATAAATAGGAGATTATATAAAATGGTTAAATGTCCTAATTGTGGTAAAGAAGCAGATTCTAAGTTTTGCCCTAATTGTGGTGAAAAATTACAAACAAAATTTGTTTGTCCCCACTGTAACGAAGAATTAGAAGAAAACACTAATTTCTGTCCTGAATGCGGGGAAAAAATTGAAGGAAAAAGTAAAACAAAAAACACATCCAATAACAAAGATAAAAAATATTGTCCAAATTGTAATGAGGAATTGGATGAAGAAGAAGCATTATTCTGCTCCAACTGCGGACATAGGATAGAAATTGATGAAAATTCACTTAACGGAATTGTTCAAAGCATTGACTTCAAAAGATTAATCATTGCATCCGTATTGGGATTCATAATCACCTTTGTACTTGGAATACTATTTGCATATATCATGGGTTTGACAGGACAAAAATCATTCGGTTACCCTATTGCATTAATAATAGCAATATTTTTAGGTGTCAGTTTCTTTGCATCATTTTTCAAAGACATATTAAACTCTGGCCTTACAGGAATCATTATCGGTTTTTTATTGGGACTATTAGCCAACACATGTATAGAAATTTCATCCGGACTCCAATTTAGCTATGATCTCTTTTCAGGATATGAAATCATAATATTTACCGTTTTAGGATTAGTGATTGCATTTATAGCAAACAAATTCTTAAGAGATATTATTTTGAAATATATCGACCTTGACAAATTATTTTAAATAATATTTCATTCTACTTTTTTTACAAATTAACTTTTAACAGGAAAAAATGATAAAATTAACATAGTTTTATTAAAGATTAATTATAAATTTAAATACATATTGAAAATTTATTTTTATAACCTGAGGTGAATTAATTGCAAGGTTTATTAAATGATTGGAGAAGAACTAATTACGCTAAAGATACAACTCCAGAAATCGCTGGAGAAGACGTTACAATCATGGGATGGGTTCATGAAATCCGTGACTTAGGCGGAATCATATTTGTAATCATCCGTGATGTAACCGGTAGAATACAAATTACAGCACCTTCCAAAAAAGTAGATGCTGAAATATTAGAAGACTTAAGAGCTTTCAGAAAAGAATCTGTTGTAGCAGTTAAAGGTACTGTTCAGGAAGCAGGAAAAGCACCAAACGGTGTTGAAATTATTCCTAAAGAAATAAAAATGTTAAACTTATCCAACCAACCTTTACCAATGGATCCAACAGAAAAAGTAAAAGCTGAAATTGATACAAGACTCGATTCAAGATTTTTAGATTTAAGAAAAGAAAACGTTTCTGCAATCTTTAAAATCAAAGGTCAAATGTTCCACACCATAAGAGATTTCTTTTATGAAAATGGATTTTATGAAATTAATACTCCTAAACTTGTAGCTTCAGCTACCGAAGGTGGAACTGAATTATTCCCTATCACTTACTTTGAAAAAGAAGCATTCCTCGGTCAATCCCCTCAATTATACAAACAGATGATGATGGGAAGTGGAATGGATAAGGTATTTGAAATCGGCCAGATTTTCAGAGCAGAAGAGCATGATACCTTAAGACACTTGAACGAAGCTGTTTCCATCGATGCAGAAGCTTCATTTATGGATGATGAAGACGTGATGAAAATATTAAATGATATGCTCGTAAATGTCATTTCTGATGTTAACGAAAACTGCGCTCATGAATTGGAAATATTAGGCCATGAATTGCCTGAAGCTGACGGTGATTTCCCACACGTCACCTATGATGAAGCAGTAGACATCATTAATGCAAAAGGCGTTGAAATGGACTGGGGAGAAGACTTATCCCGTGCTGCTGAAAAAGCATTAGGCGACACAATGGGAGGATTCTACTTCTTAACCAAATGGCCATCTGCAATCAAACCGTTTTACGTAATGCCATTTGAAGATGATGAAAAATACTCTCATGCATTCGACTTGATGTATAATAACTTGGAGTTATCTTCCGGTGCTACCCGTGTCCATCAATACGATTTACTTGTAAAGCAAATCGAAGAAAGGGACTTGAACCCAGATGGATTTGGAAGCTACTTGAAAGCATTCGAATACGGTATGCCACCACATGCCGGTTGGGGTGTAGGTGCTGACAGATTGACTATGGTACTTACCGGATCTGAAAACATCCGTGAATGTGTACTCTTCCCAAGAGACAGACACAGATTAACTCCATAAGATTAAAATGGAATATGATATAGCTATTATAGGTGGCGGTCCTGCTGGAATAATGGCAGCTATTGCATCCAGCAAGACCTCAAATGTAATATTGCTTGAAAAAAACTCTTCCCTAGGAAAAAAACTTCTTTTAACCGGAGGAGGAAGATGCAATATTACAAACAATAAACCTCCTAAAATGCTATTATCCTTTTATGACAAGAAAAACTTTTTAAAACACTCTTTTTTTACCTTTACTAATGAGGAGTTATATTCCCTTTTTGATTTTGACTTTATAGAAGAAGACAATAATCGCATTTTCCCTGAAAGCGAGAAATCAATTGACGTTCTAAAGGGCTTGAAAAAGCATTTGGATAATGTTGATGTTCGCTTAAATTATGAAGTAACTGAAATTGCTGATAACTTTATAATAAATAATAAAATAAAAGCTAAAAAAGTTATAATAGCTACCGGCGGAGTTACATATCCACAAACAGGATGCGGAATTGTCAATTTTTCACTGATTAATGAACCATTGACCAAAATTAAATATGGGCTTTCACCATTAATAACAAAGGAAGATTTAAGTCAAATTGCCGGCATTACTTTAAATAATGTTGAATGCAGCTACAAAAAATCTAAAGTTAGGGGAAATGTATTAATAAGCCATGTTGGGTTGACAGGACCTGGAATAATTGATTTAAGCTCAATAATTTCTAAAGAAATTGATTATGACATTTTAGACAATGACACTGATTTGAGCTGTGAAATAAATATCGATTTAATGCCAGCCATTTCACGTGAAGAGCTAAAAAACAGATTCGACGAAGACTTTCAAAAAAACGGTAAAACTCAAATTAAAAATTACCTGAAAAACTTTTTAACGAATAGTTTTATTGAATACTTTTTAAACAGGACAAATATTGTCCCAAATACCCAATTAAGCAGAATTAATAAAAAAAGTAAAAATCGTTTAGTTGAAAATCTAAAACGATTTACATTTGAAATTGTTGACTTCAATAAGGATTTGGCCAAAGTAACAATCGGCGGAGTTGACACAAAAAACATCAATCCGAAAACAATGGAATCCAAAATAACACCAAACCTGTATTTTGCCGGTGAAGTTCTTGACTTAGATGGTCCAACCGGAGGATATAATCTAAAGATTGCTTTTTCAACAGGTTACTTGGCGGGTTTATCAGCAAGTGAAAATATCAATTGCCCATAATGTTAATGATACGCGAATTGTCAAATAGCGAATTATATCTTAATGAAGGATAATTCATCAAGATTAAAAACAATACCCCATCTTTTATCTTGATTTTGCGAGAATACCTCGACTTCTTAAGTCGAGGATGAATCGCAATGTTTGGAGGTATTTTAATTTTTACTAATTTTCTGCAGTTATTTTTTCTAAAAATAAACTATTTAATGGTTTATTTTAGTTAGATTATATGCTTATTTTTTTGGGTGGTTCCCTCAATACTTGTCAAATGCTCTCTTACAATTTGTTTATATATTGTAGGAGATTAATTCTATATTATAGATTTTATGGTCTTTTATTGTTTTATAAAAAAATAAAGGATTATGATGTAAATTAATATCAGTATCAGGTTGTGTTTATTTATGGGTGATAGAACTGTGGGTGTTGTTGTTAGAATTTTACCTAATTCTGAGCAGAGGGAAGGATTTCATAGGAATTTTGGTTGTGTGAGAAAAGCATACAACGAAACTCTGGGAAAATACAATGCATTATATGAAAAGGACAATAATATAAAACCCACTTATACTTTCCTAAATAAACTAATGAAAGAATCCAAAAAAGAATATCCTTACCTGAATGCTATGGAATCCACCAGCTTACAGCAAGCGATAAGAGATTTAAGCTCTGCTTTCGATAATTTTTTAAAAAACCCCCATTATAATTATCCTAAATTTCATCGTAAAAAAGAAAACAGGAACAGTTTCAGACAAACCATTCCCCAAAATAAAAAGATTATAGACAAAAACAAACTGTCTTTAAGAAGATATGGTAAAATACGATTCCGAACCAGTCCCGAATACATGGAATTATTGAATAGCAATGATATTAAGTTCAACAATATCACAATAGCCTATGACGGCCTAAACTACTATGCAATAATCAACATAACCACAAATAATCCAAAACAATTACCGTTAACAGGCGATAAAATC
>JAFZMD010000068.1 GCA_017553445.1 Methanobrevibacter sp.
AAAATCAACATTGGAATCCCAAAATATTGCACCACCCTTACCATTAGCAGCAGAATTATGGTCAAATGTGGAATTTGTTACTTTACCATGATTATTCGTGTTTGTTTTAATATAGACAGCACCACCATTATTTGAAGTAGCGCTATTGTATGAAAAAGTAGAATTATTGAAATAGAAATTACCATTTGAATTGATTATTGCATAGATTGCACCACCAGAAGGAGCGTTGTTTCTAGTGAAATTGGAATTATTAACGTTGATGCTGTTAACGGAAGGGAAGAAAAAAGCTCCTCCAGATGTAGCATCAGTAGTAGCATTATTGTTTTCAAATACGGAATTTTCAATAATTAAATCTCCAGGATTTTTGACAAAGTAAACAGACCCAAAATCAGAAGTATGGTCTTTGAATGTAGAATTAATAAATTGAATATTAGATAAAGTAGCACTTGCTACTATAGTATCAAATGAAATTGCCGGACCATGTGATGCAGCAATATTTCCTGTAAAAGTAGAATTTATAAATTTAATATTTTCTGAAGGACCATAATAATCAATTGCACCACCATCATGATCATATGCTTTATTGCCTGTAAAAGTACATCCTATTATATCACAGTCATAAACACCATCATCATCATACAGGATTGCTCCCCCATAGAATGCAGTATTTTCTATAAAAGTACAGTCTACGATATTAGTATTTCTTACAGTATTAAAAAACATGAGTGCACCACCATCACGAGAAGCTTCATTTTGGGTAAAAGTACAACCACTAATTAAATTACCATTAGAAGCCTCTTTAAAATATAATGCACCACCATAACGACGATTTTGACCTAAATTACCATTAGCTTTATTATTGGAAAATGTGGAGTTAATGATTCTTACATTAGAATTTGTTGATTCAAAAGCTATTGCACCACCATAAGATCCAACATTACTCTCACTATCATAATCATTAAACACATAATTACCATTAAATCTAGAATTATTTACAAGGAAATTAGTGATGGAGCCCACATATATTGCACCACCTTCTTTCATACTATTAGCTGAATTATTAATATAGTTATTCTCAAATGTAGAACCTTCAAATTTTATGTCTCTACAGCTATCTGCAAAATAAATAGCTCCACCATTAGAACTAACACGGAAATTTTCAAAAGTAGAATTTTTAAAATTAACGTTGTAATTGCTACCCGCAAAATAAATAGCTCCACCATTAGAACTAGAAGCACTACCCTGATTATTCACAAAAGTAGAATTTTCAAAATCTATGTCGTGAGCCCCACTTGCAAAATAAATAGCTCCACCATTAGAACTAACACGGAAATTTTTAAAAGTAGAATTTTTAAAATTTATGTTGTAACTGCTACCTGCAAAACAAATAGCTCCACCATTAGAACTAGAACTACTACCCTGATTATTCTCAAAAGTAGAATTTTCAAAATTTATGTCGTGATACCCACTTGCAAAATAAATAACTCCACCATTAGAACTAGAACCACTACACCTGTTATTTACAAAAGTAGAATTTTTAAAATTTATGTTTTGACCGCTACCCGCAAAATAAACAGCTCCACCACCAGTATTCGCATTATTGTTTATAAAAGTACAATTTATAAATTCAGTATTTGAATTGGAACCTGCCAAATAAACTGCACCCCCATAATCAGTAGCAGAAGAAACAGTAACATGTGAATCTGTAGTCCCATCAGATTTTCCATTTTTAAAAATTATATTTTTAAATGTGACGCTGACACTTGATGAAACATGAAAAATCCTTCCATAAGTTGCAGCATCAATGGTGTGTCCTTGACCATCAATGGTTATTGATTTCGTTATTGGAAAATCAATATAATAATACCAATGATAATCATAACCGGTAAAAAAACTACCAGTTGTGTCATAATAACTTCTACTAGTAGCCGTGTAATCCTCAGTTAGATAAACCGTATCGCCAGCATTAGCATTAGTAATTTTCCAATATAACGGTACACCATGAACTATATTTTCCCCCAATAAATCATTATCAAAAATAGAAGCACCTAAAAGATTATTTTCACCTATAGAATTATCCAATTTAATATCTTCTTTAGATATTTGGGACATATTCTTATAGGTATTATTAACATCTTGATTTTCATCTATTGAAATACCTAAAACTTCATCACTGTCAGCCTTTTCAGCTGATACGCTTACCACCCCCGTATCAATTGTTTTATTTTTAATGTCTGTTTGGTCATTTTCAGCAGCCGATGCAGAAGCTACTGATATTAAGAAAACCAGCAAACAGACTAATATAATACCATATTTAATCTCCATATAAAACCCCTTTTAAATTTTTAATAAAAACTATCTATACAAATAAAAAATATGGTTAAATTTCACTTGATTAACCACATAATTCAATTTAATTTCACTAATTCATACATTAAGATAGATAAACTTTATCTTTATTGTTAACTATTAATATACCTTACTAAAATACGGCCAAAAATAGCTTAATTTTATTGAAAACTGATTTAAATTAATTAATTAAAAATATACAGTGCCACAAAATCAAAAAATTGAAATTATATTAATATATAAAATAAAGTTATTATATTAAAAACTGTTTAAAATATGAAAAAAATACTCAAATTCAAAAATTAAATTAGTATCCTAAATGAAAAAAATCATTTTTTGTTTTGACAAATATTCATTTTATCTATATAAAAATAAAAATTTATACATACCTTATAATTTTTACTTAACAAAATACAAATGTTGAAGTCCACATCAATAAATTGTTTAAAATAAAATAATAATCACTTTACCCCATTTCACAAAAAAATCAGAATATTCACTAAACTGTGGACTTGAATACAATTCTTTAAAATCATAAAAAGAGGTAAAAAAGCTATTTGCCATTTTTACCTAAGTCATATAAGTTATCTATAATAATCTGGAACAGATCGTCTGTTTTTAAGTCTATTTTTTCATGAGGATTCTGCAAAAAGTCCAGTGCTTTAGTTACTACCTGATTCACATTATTGGACCTGTACATCAATCCGTGATTGATATAATACTGATCAACTGACAAGGTCTCTCCAGGATAACATGAAATGACAGGAGTCTGTAAAATAGCTGCTTCCCTATTCATTGTTCCTCCTGCTCCTATGACCAAATCACACTTTTTAATTAGGCTTGAAGTGTCAACCGGAGGCTCCAGTATCGTAACATGGTCAATGCCTTCAAAAATATCTGCCTGTTCTTTAAACCTTGGCAATATCAATATGTTAGCATTGTCTTTTAAATCATCCACAATTGGAGAGAGAACGGATTTGGTGCAGTCAGCATCAAGGTATGATGCAAGAGACGGTTCCGGTCTCATCAATATTGTCTTTGGATGTTCAAGCTTTAAATTCAAGTCATTGAAAACATTGTCATTATAATTGAAGCTTTTGAAATGCATCAGTTCAGAAGTGCCGTTATATGGAATAATGGTATTTGGATCAGCTCCGAATTTCATTAGTTTCCACATGTCAATTATATTTGGAGTGATAATCCTGTCACATAATGGCAATGTCAGTTTATTGGCCGCAAGGGCATGTTCGTTGTCTAAAACGTACAAACTTGGAATTCCTAATCCGAATGAGATTCTAGGAAGTTCAATAGAATGCTTGCTAAGGGCGACATCAACCCTTTCATCAGCTATAATATCCACCAAATCATAAACTCTTGAAGTGCTTTCCTTTAATTTATCATATAGGCTTACCCCATGTTTTCCAACGGAAATGAAGTCTATATCATACACGTCCATTAATTTATGAATATCACCAAATTGCCTTGCAGTAACTATCAAATCCTCCCCTTCGGCTTCAAGATACTTAATTACATCCTTAAAGAACCTCACATGAGGAGCATTTGAAATATCAATCCAAATTTTCAAAAAATCACCACGATTATTTGTTCATAGCGTCTTCAATACATTCAATGATTTCATCCAGTCCGGTTCCGTCCTTTAAACTGGATTTGATGACTTTAATATTAGGATTTAATTTTAACGCATCATAAACCATCTTGTCGGCATCTGCACCAACGGCATCTGCCAAGTCAACCTTATTGATGACAACTGCATCTGAAGTTTGGAAAATGATTGGGTGTTTTTCAACGGTGTCATCACCTTCAGTGACACTAACAACAACCATCCTGAAATGTGAACCCAAATCAAAGTCAACAGGACAGATTAAGTTACCTACATTTTCAATGATGAGCATGTCCAAATCATCCAACGGCAAGTCTGCAATTCCATGGCCTACCAGATGAGCATCAAGATGGCATTCCTTTCCTGTGTTTAAGCCAACTACAGGAACATCATGCTTTTCTATTCTTCCGGCATCGAATTTGGAGATTACATCTCCTGCAAGAACACCAATCTTATAATCGGTATTATCAATAATTTCTTCCACCAAAGTTGTTTTACCGGAGCCTATTGCTCCAACAAAATCAACGCAGAATATTCCTTTTTCATCCAAATTTTTCTTGTTTTTTTCTGCTAATTTTTTATTAGCGTCCATAATATTTTTTGCTACTTCCACATCAGCCACTTGATGCATATAATCACCACAATCTATTTAATCATCATCAGGTTTTTCGATAACTATATTTTTAACAACAATGTCTTTTCCGTTTAAAATTTCAATTGCATAACTATCACATTTGGGACATTGTACCATTGGGGCATAATGATCTTTTTCATCAATTACTGCATTTCCATGAAAATTGCAGTCATGACATTCAATTTCTACAGGAATTTCTTCAAAGACTATTTTTGCATCTTCCAATAAAGTATTTTCAACTAGAACCCCTAATATGAATTCCAATTGTTCCGGATTAACCATTGCCAGTCTTCCAAGCTCTATTGTAACTTCATTGACTTCAGTTGCATTATTGCTTTCTGCAGTTTCAATCACTGCATTAATTATTCCTTGAGCCATTGATAATTCATGCATTTATTTCACCCAATATTAAAAATATAATTATTAATATTATACTTTTTGACTTGAATATTAATAAATTTTATCAAAACAAATTGTTGCAATCAGCAACATTTATATAGATTGGAAAATAAAATATTATTTATTAGTAAAGGGAGTAATAATATGACTTTTAAAGAAAAATTCGGATTTGGATGTATGAGGCTTCCATTGACAGATAAAGAAGACCCTACAAGTATTGACCAGAAATTATTTAATGAAATGGTTGACATTTACATGGAAAAAGGCTTTAACTATTTCGATACCTCATATGCATACCACAATGGAATATCCGAAATTGCCATTAGAAAGGCATTAGTTGAGCGATACCCAAGAGAATCCTTTAAAATTTGCGATAAAATGCCAACATGGGCGTTGAGCAGTGAAAAGGACAATGATAAATTCGTCAGCGAAATGCTTGAAAGATTGGGAATAGATTACTTTGATGTGTTTTTTGTACATAACATCAACATTCCATGGTATAAATTGGCTGAAAACGCAAAAACATTCGAATACGTTAAGAAAATGAAGGAAACAGGAATTGCTAAAAAGATTGGCTTCAGCTTCCATGACAACTCCAAGCTCTTAAAGGAAGTTTTGGATAAATATGGAGACTTTTTAGATATAGTGCAGCTGGAATTAAACTATCTTGACTGGAAAGATCCGGCAATTGAAGCACAAAAATGCTATGAAATATGTGTTGAATATGGCCTTGACGTTTATGTAATGGAACCGCTAAAAGGAGGAGTTATTGTAAACCCGCCAAAAGAAATTGAAGAAGACTTTAAAAAATTCAATCCCGACAAATCAATAGCAAGCTTTGCATTAAGATTCTGCGCATCCTTAGAGCATGTTAAAATTGTTCTAAGCGGAATGAGCAATATGGATGATTTAATCGATAACTGCAATACATTTGAAAACTTTGAAGTGTTAACCAACCAAGAAAGTGAATTTTTAGAAAAGATGGCAGATAAATTGAACTCCAGACTAGCTGTACCATGCAGCGAATGCGGATATTGCATTGATGCATGCCCCGAAATGATTCCGATACCGGAATATTTTAGATTGTACAACAACAGCAAAAACCAGCCTGAATCAAACATTTACAGAAATTACTTTGACAAATTAGCTGATGAAAAGGTACCTGCCGATGACTGTACATACTGCGGAACATGTCTCGATTACTGTACCCAACACATTGACATAGCTGAAGAGCTGGAAAAAGTATGTGAACACTTTAAAGAAGGTTTCAGTGCTTATTCATAAGTCCTTAAAAATAGATTCATCACCATATAATATTTTTTTAAGACAATTCCCTAATTAATTCACGAACCATTTCATTGTTTTTATCCAGTTTAGAGGCTTTTCGTGCATATTCAACAGCCTTTGGAAAAACTCCGCCCATCCTGTAGACAAAACCCATCAATGCAGTTGCTTCAACATGAGTATCGTCAATAGTCAGCAGTTCTTCAAGCAGTTCTCTTGCAGTATCCAAGTCTCCCTGATTAAAGAGATCATATGCCTCTTCATATAATGTATCCACATCATCAAATGAGTTACCGGTATCTGATTCCTGAAAATCTTCTTCTTTTTCATCAATGCTTTTATGAGTGAATTCTACTTTTGCAGGGACAAACTGCAGTTTTTGCAATAATGCGGCGGCATTTGTATTAGATGGAGAAATTTTAAGTGCTTTTCTTGCATAATATGTTGCAACATCTTCTATTCCCTGTTCATATAAGACATGTGCCATCAGCAGATTTGCATTCAAGTTATTGGCATCATCATTGAGTATTTCATGAAGCAAGTCCTTTGCCTGTGAGTATAAATGTTGAGTGTAGAAATCCAAGGCCTGAGCATATAAGTCATCATCATGAGTCTTAACTTCCTCAGTCACTATTTCAGAGTTATTCTTTTGGCTTTCATCAAGCATATATTTTAAAATATGTTCAGTTGCCTTTTTATGAAGAGGCTTGTTATCGTTTCCGCATTTCGGTGAATAAATGCATGATGGACAGCCGTTTCTGCATTTGCAGTTTTTAATCAGGTCAAGGGTTGACTCCAACAGCTCCACAAATACGTCAACAGCCTTTTCACAGATTCCTATTCCGCCTTCATAGCCATCATAGATAAATATCGTTGCCTCTTCCGTGTCCTTGTGATATGCCGTTGACATTCCACCTATATCGAAGCGGTCACACATCACCTGAAGCGGGAAAAGCCCAATTAATGCATGTTCGGCTCCATGAAGGCCACCTTCAAATACCTCATCGTCATCAGGATATGAATTTTTCAATTCCTCTTTTACGCTTTCAGGTATAGTAAACCATAACCCTTTTGTTTTGAATTTAAGGGGCGGCAAATCCAGAGGATACATTCCAAGCACTCTTGAATGCTGCATCTTTTTGTATTTATAATAGTCTTTCTTTACGTTGAGCTCTCCGAAATGAATTGTCAAATCACCGTATTTTCTTTTAAATTCCTTTGATACAACATTTACTTCAGTATCGTTTAACACCATCGTATGATAATCCACATTTTTCTTGGATACATTGACGTAACCTGATTTTAAATTAATGTTATCAACAGTATAGGTCTCTCCCTTATTTATGAGAATTGCTCCCTCATGGGCTTCACGATATACCTGTGAGCGTTCCATTGTCTCCAGCAGTCTGCCGTTGTTCATTATCTTAAATTCCTCTGATGAAATCTGGTCCAGGGAATGGTCGAATGCAGGATTATCATCATATTTATATGTATAGTTTCCAACGCTTGAGAGGTACAAATCATCCCTTTCAACCATTTCATCCAAAACGTCATCAGATATATTAAAGTAGGTTAAAGCCTCTCCTTTTTTCAACGGCAGTTCATTGGCCGCACATAGCAAGTGAGCTTCCTGCAGTATCGGATTGGACAAATCTATAATGGCCTTTTCCTGAGGTTTTGAGAAAAATGCCTTTGGATTGTTCATGTAATATTGATCCAGCTGATTTTCAAATGCAAGTAAAATTGCAAGTGATTTCTGATTGCTTCTTCCTGCCCTTCCGCTCTGCTGCCAGGTTGACATCATCGTTCCCGGAAAACCTGATATTATAACCGCATCAAGAGATCCTATGTCAATACCAAGTTCCAGCGCATTTGTACAGGTAACACCCAGATATTTACGTGTCTTTAATCCTTCTTCTATTTCACGCCGCTCTTCTGGCCTGTAGCCTGCACGATATGCTGCAATACGGGAATTGTCCAGCTTGCCGTCTGTCAGTTTGGCATCCTTTTTTGACCACATCGCAATCAGTTCAGTGATTTTACGTGAAACGGTAAAGCATAATGTCTGAATGTTTTTAAGCATAAGATAGCGAAATATGTCTGCTGTCACCACATGAATTGATGGTGCTGATGATTCTGCAGAATTTCTATAATTTTTAAAGGGATTGAATAAAATGAAATCTTTTTCTCCGCTCGGAGATGTATCATTATCTATTAAAGTAAATTCCTCACCAGTCAATTTGTTTGCAAGCTCCAAGGGGTTTGCAAGTGTTGCTGATGATAAAATAAATTTTGGATCTGACCCGTAGAAATTGGCAATTCTTTTCAATCTCCTGATTAAAAAAGCCACATTAGAACCGAAAACACCCCTGTAATAATGTGCCTCATCTATTACAATATACTTTAAATTGCGGTAAAATCTCTCCCACTGATGATGCCAAGACAGAATCAGATGCAGCTGATAGGGATTTGTCAGAATAACCCTTGACTTTTGGCGGATATTATACCTTTGAGACTTTGGAGTGTCTCCGTCATATGTTCTTGGCTTGATGTCGATACCCAAATCCTTTTCCAAATCCTTTAAAACATTCAACTGGTCATTCGACAAGGCCTTTGCAGGATAAATATAAAGGGAGGTTGCCTTTTCATCCTCAATTAAGGAATCCATAATCGGCAAATTGAATGCCAGAGTTTTACCTGAAGCGGTTGTTGTAGTCAAAATTACATTTTCATCCCTTTTAATGGCTTCATAAGTATCGGCCTGATGATTATATAGTTTTATTTCTTTCAAATCAAGATAATCAACGATTCTGTCATTTAAATCAGGTATTTTTTTGAAACTGGCTTTTTTAGCAGGAATAGTTTCAACATGAGCAATGTGGTCTCTAAACCTAACATCATTTTTAAATGCATCAATCGGAGAATCTAACATAATAATCATTAAAAATAGTTATATAGTTATAATATTGATTAAATGTAATATTTAAAATTATTGTGAATATATTTTACTTATCAAATGCTCTCTCAATTAATTTATTAATAATTAAATCAATACATATAAATATTGAAAATTTTAGGGATTGCAATGATTAGTTATGAAGAGTTTGAAGATATAGTTGTAAATATTTTGAAAAGAGATATTTCATCCAACCATGACCAGAAAAAAGCTATTCTTTCAAAGGCAGATGAAGGACTTTTTATTGTAGCGGGTCCCGGATCCGGAAAAACAACCGTAATTGTACTTAAAATATTAAAATACATTTTTGTAGATGACATTAAAGCAAGTGAAATACTTGCAACAACATTTACAAAAAAGGCTGCAGATGAGCTGTACTCACGTATTCTCGGATGGGGAGATGAAATAAAAAATTATCTCATAGATAATGCTGGAGATGATTTTGACAGATTAATTGAACTTAACAGAATTGATTTTAACCAACTGACAATAGGAACTACAGACAGTATTGCTCAAGAGCTTTTGCGTGTCCATAAAGAGCCTGGAACAAACCAGGAAGTTGTTATAGAGGAGTTTGTCGCTAAATTTGCAATGGTTAGAATCCTATTGAAAGATAATCGTTATCTTGATGAAAACCTGCAGGGCTATCTTAAAAGCTTTACTAAAAGAGATAAATTGAAAGAAGCTTCCCAAATGAGTGAACTTCTATTGAATCTAAAAAACAGGATGTATTATGACCAGATTGACTTTGATGAATTTTACAATAATGTCGGTGAGGGCAGCGGTGCAAGAATAGCCCTTGACTGCATAAAGGAATATGAAGAGGAACTGAAAAGCCGAAACATTATTGACTTTACAATGCTTGAATCCAAATTCCTGGATTCGCTGAGAAACAATAAACTGGATATCTTTTTGGATGATTTGAAAATCATTTTAATTGATGAATACCAGGATACCAATCTAATTCAGGAAGAGATTTACTTTACAATGGCCAAATCAGCGATTGAAAATGGTGGAAGCATATCCGTTGTAGGAGATGATGACCAATCCCTTTATCGTTTTAGGGGAGCGACAGTGGATTTATTCACGAATTTCAAATCAAGAGCCAAAAACAAGCTTGGAATTGACGTTGAAGAAATCAACTTAAGAACCAATTACCGTTCAAGCAGGAATATCATCAACCACTGCAACCAGTTTGTCGAACTTGACAGAGCATATCAAAGCGCAAGAGTGGAAGCAAAACCTAAAATCATTGCTCCGGAGCTTGAAAAATACAATATGCCCATTTTGGGATTGTTCAGAAACAATCTCCAAATGTTATCTAAAGACTTGGCGAAATTAGTCAGCGATTTGATTAATGAAGGCGAAACAACATTGAAAGTCAATAGGGTCATTGACGGAGAATACTTTGAAAAACTTGAAAAATGCAAGACCCCTCAGGAACTAAAACAGCTGAAACAGGAAAGTGCTAAAAAGGCAAGATGGATTGACAACATCAACATCAAATTGGATGAAAAAGACGGGTCCGCATCAGATATGGCAGTTTTGACATATTCACCGAAAGAAATGAGCTATGGAGTTCATACGTTAAACGGATATCTGAGAAATCAGCTGAAAAAAATAGAAAAACCAATTGAAGTGTTTAATCCCCGTGGCCGTGACTTGCAGGAAATCAAGGAAGTTGCAATATTCTGCGGATTGATGCTTGAATGCATTGACCCGGAATCCAAAATACAGGATTCAGATAAACAGATACCCAATCTCGGCAGAAAAAATATGCAGCGCTGGAGATATGAGGCAAGAGAGTATCTCAAATTAAATCCCGAACCTCATGAACCCTTTGACTTGAATACATTCGTTATAGATTGGCAGAGGAGAAATCCGAGAGGATATGACAAATGGCCCGACAGAGCCAATCTGATGGAACTTGCATATAAGCTGGTTACCTGGCTTGACTTCCTGCAGGAAGATGCTGAGGGAGTAGTTTATCTTGAAGCAATAACACAATCCATTACGCAGACAGGATTTTTCAACAAATACTCTGCAAACATTGTATTTACCTCCCCAGAATCTGAAAAGGCATCAATTCTTGAAGCAATCTGGAACATTTTCCTGCCAATAGCTACAGGAGACGTTTCAATAGATGAAGCATTGCTTGAGACTCTGCCTGCAAACAGACTGAATATAATGTCCATTCACCAGTCAAAAGGTCTGGAATTTCCATTGGTCATTGTTGATGTCGGTTCCAAATTTAAAAACAATGACATCAGAACACAGAATCTGAGATTTCCAAAAAAAGAACCTGAACATACCATCATGGAAGAGAGCATACGAAAATACAGTGAACTTGGTGAAGACGAAAGAAGTGAAAAGGACAAATCATTTGATGACTTGACAAGACTTTACTTTGTTGCATTTTCAAGAGCAGAACATATCCTAATATTGACCGGACTTAATAAGGCAATCGACGGCTATTCATTTAAGCAGAAGCACAAGTCAATACCTAATGTTGCCCTAGGCTGGAGCAGAGACGAACATCAGAAAGGATTTAAAGAAATTTATTTAGTATAAGGTGGAATTTATGAGATTATCATCAAAATCAAAACCATATATGATTCCGGAATACAGTCTGACCGGAGACTTGTTATCATATTTGACCTGCGGCTTGCAATACAGATATCAAAATAAAGGAACTCTTCCCCCTTCAATGCCAGTGCAGCTTTGGTTTGGAGAGTTTATTCATGGAGTGATGGAAGAGGCCTATATGAAATGGGAAAGCGATAAGACCTCTTTTCCATGGGACTGGAAAGAAGACATAAGGCCGATTGAAGATATTATCGATTTAAGATTACAAATCAGAGGACTTTATCCTCCTGCCAATCATTTCTTTACAATCAATCATCCGGATATAGAAATGACCATTGATGATTTGAATGAATATGATCACAAAAAATTGGCCAGTGCAAGAGCTGAAAAGGCCATTAACGTTTGGGGTTCCGATTTATTCCCAATGATGGATTCGGCTGAAGTATTAATCAAAGGTTTGAGGGATATGCCCTATACTAAAGATGATAAGCGTTCAAAATATTATGGCATTAATGGAGTCATTGATGTATTGAGCCTTGTCAATATCAAAGACGACAATAAGATTGTCAGATACCTGAAAGCCAATGAAGAATTCAATAAAATAGTCAAACAATATAATGAAGACGAATATGAAATCATAATTGACTATAAAGGTATGAAAAGGCCCCCATGCAATGTTTCGGCCAGCAACAATGAAAATTGGGATTATCATGAAAGACAAATCCTAACATATTCCTGGCTTAGGCAAAAGCAGGAAGGCAAAAAGCCTGTTGCCGGAATAATCTTTTACCTGAACGAACTGGTTCCGTCAATTGAGGATTTAAAATTGATTAAAGAAGATTTATACTATCACTTAACTGATGTTGGTGATGGTGACGAATATAAAGAAGATATTGAATTAATCGAAAATTGGACTGAAGATGACGATATGCCCAAATTAAGTGAAAAATTCAAAATGGACAGATCAATCAGAATTATTCCAATTGATGATGAAAAAATCAATGCTGCACTGGAAAAATTCGATAAAGTGGTTGAAAAGATAGAAACATCAATAATAAAAGAGATTAATGGCTGTAAAATTCAGGATGCATGGACTGCTGAGGCAGAAGAGAGAACCTGCAGTGCATGTGATTTTAAGACTTTTTGTAAAAATAACAAAAACAAAAACAAAGAATTTAAAATTCCTTAAAGATAAACTATAATATAAATAGGTGAGTACTATGAGTAGTGAATTAGAAAAAAATCAAAAATACACAGAAGTTATCGGTTCAAAAGTTAAATTAATAACTAAACCAGTAGCTATGAAATTGATTAAAAGTGAAGACGAAATCCCTGAAGGCTTTGATTTGATTGATGAAAAAGTAAGACACTGTGAAATGGTTAGAAAAGCTTCTTTTGGTGAAAAATTCTACAGCACTGTTGAAGAACAAATGTGTCTTGGCGGAGCTGGAGCTATCGGACTTAGAGATATGCCTGAAAAATTAGCTAACGGTGAAAAATACTTTTCTTTAGGTAGATTCAAAGACTTGGAAACTGCAAAAAGCTTAACTGCCAAATTATCCATTGTTGAAGATGAATATTGGGGAATGTTATATGCGCCATTGGATGAAGCCGATTTCAAGGCAGATGTTATTCAGATAATAACCGAACCGGTAGGCGGAATGAAGCTTGCTCAAAGTATTGTGTATGCAACTGGCGATAAAGTCAACCCTAGCTTTGCAGGAATTCAGTCATTATGTGGAGACGCTTTTGCAAATCCTTATATTGAAGGTGGAGTTAATTTCACTTTAGGCTGTGACGGTTCCAGAAAAGCCGCTGACATTAAGGATAATGAAATGACTATTGGTATCAGTGCTGATAAAATAGACGAAGTAATTTCCGGATTGGAATCAATGGCTTAATTCCAAATAATCATCATAATGATTAATATTTAATAATTCTTTTTTATTTTTTTCTTTTATTCCATAAAACGTATAGCCGTCAGCAAATATTTTTCTTAAAATCGGATTTAAATTATCATCCTCATTTTCAAGGTATTTCATCAGATTGATTCTCGGTGCTACAAAGGGCATTCCAAGACCTTCTGCAGTATCCAATAATCCGGTTTTTCTTCTTCTCAATATTGAAATCGTTTTATACGGATTTTCACATTTTTTTAAAACATCTATCATTTTATTGAATGTTTCTGTTGATACTGTTGGCTGGTCTCCCGTAACGCATAGTGCAAAATCAGATGTTATATTAGACAAACCATTGAATAGGGAAGTTGATAAACCTACATCACATGGATTATTGATAATGAATTTTACCAATCCATCATAATTATTAGAAATAGCTTCCATTATTTCATCACTATAATGGCCAAGTACGACAATGCATTCATCAATATTTGCAGATAATGTATTGTCAATTGTTGTCTCCAGAACGGTTTTATTATCAAAAGGTAAAATCAGCTTATTTTTAATTTCAAGATTTCTGGAAATCTGATCTTTGCGCATTCTGGAATTCTTTCCTGCGGCCGTGATGATAGCAGAAATTGACATGATAAAAAAAAGATAAGATTAGGTAGATGAATTACCTATATCTTTTGTAGTTGTTGAATTTGTGGTCATATTATTTGTATTAACTTCATCAGCAGGAACATATCTGACAATTTTGGAGAAAATACACATACTAGTACCTTCACCTTCAGTCCACATTATAATTTTAACGGGATAAGAATGAGTATTGGTTACTTTAATATCACTGGCAGGATTATAACCGAATAATACTGCATTCTCAGAATCATCCATACCAACAGGCAAACTAAATCCTTCTCCTAAAACAGCAGATCTTAAAGCTCTGGCCGGCGGACAGACCCCGTGTGCTGCACTTCCTCCAGGAGCAGAAGCATCAGCTGCAGAACCGAATGAAACATAATCATGTCCGTTACCTGTACAGTTAGGAGGAATGACAGTATTGTTCCATGCTTCAACAAATTGCCTTGCATTATATTCCCTTACGGTGTCCCCATATTCAGGGTGTGAATCCAGATAAGTATAATAGACTTCCCCTTCAACAGGAGTGGTATTACCCATATATAAAACAATAGGTGAGCCTGACGGATAGGCATCTACATAATCAGAAACATTTTTACCAAAAATGCGTTCCACATCATCAAAATTAATATCATTTCTGCCGTCTGAAAAATCAACGATACCCTTTTCTAAAGTGAAGTTTGAACCGACTTCAGCTTCAGAATTATACCATTCTACAATTGTTGATGAATTATAGAAATCATTATGGAAATCTAAATTTTTAATTTCATTTGTAGGAACTGATCTGACGACAGTACCATTTTCAACTATATCCACACCATTTTTTGTCTTTGTTAAAAGTTTATACGGTGAACTGTAACCCCATATATAATTGTCTGGAGCTTTAACAGTCAATTTATCTCCTTCAATATCCAAATAACCCGGACCTTCAAATCCGTACGCATTTCCATAAGAATCAATATTATCAGATGAAATGGTTGAAAAATCAAAAGGAACATATCCTGTTGTTAAAGTAAACAAAAGACCTTTCAAATCAAGAGTTGTAATTTCATGGAAAATAAACAATGGATTTGAAAGCAATGGAACTTCAACCATACCCTGATCATCTAAAATAGAATCGCCAGCGAATATTGACTGTCCAACAGGCAAATTATATGCATCAGCAAAAGATTGGCCAGTATATGTAGTATGATTTACAAATGAAAATGCAAATAACATTATACAAACAACAAATAAAACTAAAACAATTTTAACTGATGTATGTCTCCACTTTGAACTCATTCTATAAACACCACAGTAAGTTATACACTTATTAGATATATAGTTTATTACTATTTATATATAATGCTTTAAGAAAGTTTTTCAGAAATTAATTTGATTCTCTCCTGGATATTGATAATGGCTTCCTGACCATTACCGCCAATTAAGATTGCCTCTTCATGTGAAAACTCAGCCACATAAGCAATGATATCATCTAAAGAAGTAGCGGTTAATACTCTACCCCTATATTTTAGATAATTCAAGCGATATAAAACCAAATCCAGATTATCATCCAAACCAGGGAAAACCACAATCACTTCAGGATTATACTTTACAGCCTCATCAATAATGTCAAGCCTATGGGCTTCATGAGGTCTTGGAGTTCCTATGAATATGGCATAGAAATCCTTTTCTGACAAAACAGACTTTAAAGCATCAGAATTATCAGTTTTTCCAACATAAACCAATGAATCATTAATCTTATAAACGTCCAAGCGGCCGCTAACAGCTTCAAATTCAGATAAAGATTTTCTAATAATGTCTTTAGGAACCTTTAGCTCCACAGCAATGGCCATGGCCAGACCGGCATTTAATCTATTGAACTTGCCAAAGACATTTAACTCATCTCGATACTCAAAATAAGAAATATGGCTTGATGAAGCTTCCTTAAAATTGCTATTGAAATCCTGATTATAAGCAGTGAAAATCTCCTTATCAGTGAAAAACCTAACCAAAGAATCCTTATAATTGGCTATTGTTTTATGGACATCCATATGATCATTTCCAATATTAGTCAATCCAACCATGTCAAAATCAAAAGCATAATTGCAAAAATCCAATGTCATGTCACATACTTCAACCAAAAGAACATCATAATCCTCATTTTCAGCCTGAAGCATCAAATCATAATAGCCTGAAAAGCCTCCACCACCGTTTCCACCTACAAGAACCTTTTTTCCTGCATTTTCTAGAATGCTTTTCAACATATGGACTGTAGTGGTCTTACCGTTAGTTCCTGTAATGCCAATAGTAAGCATTTTTTTATGATTGGATAGGACATCACTTAAAAGATTGCCTTCATTTAACAATTTTGTAGCAAAAGAACCGCCAAACATGCTTGGACTGATAGCAATAGCATCACATTCATCAATAGCCTGGGAATTGGTAAAGCCCAAATCCAAAGTTAAGGAATCCGAAACTATGGAAAAAGTCTCTCCACCATCTAAAAAGTTTAAAGAAATACCTGGTAAATCCAAATCAGATAAGTCTATATTACTATTCAAATCACTTGCATAAACATCCCAACCATGTTTTAAAAGTGAATTAACTGCCTTTTTACCTTCAACACCTAAACCTATAACCGCCGCCTTCATAAAAAACATAAACCTTAAAATAAATTATATTAAATATATTAATAATTTAAATATTTTATAAAATATATTTTTTGATTAGGTGAAATAAATGTTTGAAGAGGATAAAGACGATAAGATTTATAATTTAATCATCAGTAATGGAATGGATATGAAAAATGAACATGGGCAATTTACCGAAAAATTATTCTCAAAAGTTGATTTCTTATGGAAAGAATCAATATCCGCATCATATGCAACAGCAGGAGACGAATTTTATCAAAAAATAGATGCAATAATCCTACTTGCAGGATTATATAAAGACAACAAAGAATCATTTGATGTTTTATTGGAAGCAGCAGAAAAATACCGCATCCCAATAGTGCTTGTAAGGCCATACGGACTTGAAGAAGTTCCAATAGAACTGGAAGAAAAAGCAGCTACAATAGTCGGCTGGAACGCAAACTGTATAGTCGACTCCATTAAAAATTCAGATGAATTCATTGAATAATTAAAAAAAATAGTAAAAAATTAATTTACTATTTTTGAAATTCCATTTTCTTTTTCTACCTTAATCAGATTATCCGCAGCACTTTCAAGCTGATTTTCATGGGTTACAATAATCATTTGAGGAAGCAAGGACATTTCTTTTAAAAGATTAATCAATTCCTGTCTTCTGGAATCATCCAAATGAATTGTAGGTTCATCCAATAAAATAGTTTCCAAATCACCTTTAGCCATGGATTTGGTGATACCTAGCCTTAAAGCCAATGCAATAGCTATTTTTTCACCGCCACTGACCATTGACATGGAAGATTCTCCTTCAGGACCTCTGACAACCACATTATACTCATCATCAATTATCAAATCAGAATAATTGAAATTAAAATCATCAAAGAATTTTTTAGTGTTTTTCTGTATAATAGGTCTTGAATTATTCCTTAATTCCTTTTGAATACCGTTTTTACCATACAATTCACGAATATCCTTTAATAAAACCAGGTATTGTGAAATGTTTTCATATTCTTTTTGGAATCTATCATTATTTTTGATTTTTTCAGCCAGACTCTTATGAACATTGATAAGCTCCCTAGCCCTTCCCTTAATTTCGGACAGTTCATTTGTAAATGATTCATGCCTTCGGACATACATTTCATCACGATAAATTATCTGTTCATATTTTTCTTTATCGTAAGTTGATGCATCAATTTTATTTTGAATGATTTCCAATTGATTATTGCAAACACCAATATCCTCCTTTACAGATTCAAAGTGAGCAGTAACAGTTTTTTTATTTTGAACAAAACCTTTAAGCTGATTATATTCCTCATTTTTAGCTTTTAAATCATCAATGCGCTGTTTGAGTTCAAGATTATCCATGTCCCCACTTAGGTGAGAGTCATTTTCAATAGCCAATTTAATATTTTTAACGTGAACATCAATTTCATTTTTTATCTGTTTCAACTTATATTCAGATTCCGTTTGACTGCCTAAAACATCCAAAGCACCTTTAGCCTGATTATAATCATCATGATCCTGTTTATAGCTGTCACGGTTTTCTTTTTCCTTTGCAATTTCCAAAATCAATTCACCTAACTTATTTCCGATATGTTCTTTAGCATCAAGACCCTGATCGATTTCATTTAAGCGTTCCAAGTCTTTTTCAAGATTTGAGAATTTATATTTGTATTCCAAAATATCTTCGGATAATTTTTTAACCTTGGATTGCTTTTCAGTGAAACTATCTTTGTTTTTAGTGAATAAACGAATGTTTTCTTCATTTTCTTCAATTGATTTAGTATTTTCTTCAATTTCAGTTTTATACTGAGTGATTAACTCTTCTTTTTTAGCATCACTGATATCTGACTGGCAAACGGGACATTTATTTTCCACATCAGCCAGTTCTTCTAACGGCTTTTCACATGAAGCAATGGTCTGTTTAAATGCTACAATTTCTTGTTTTTTAGAATTGATTTCATCAGTTAAATCCTCTATTTTTGCTGATATTTCATCTGAGAATTTATTAGTAATGTCCCCCAGTTTCTTCAGGTCATCAACGCTAGCCAAGTCATCTTGTGAAACGCCATAATCCAATAATTTTTCTTTTGAAACAGAAAAAAAGCTTTCAATGTCATTTCGATCAGCTTCAATTCCTTTTAAAAGATCTTTTTTATCCTTTTCAAGGCTAGTGATAGTGGCTAATTGCTTTTCCAAATCTATTTTTTTATTGTTTAAAGTTGAAATTAACTCATCAGATTTCAAATAATCATTATATCCCTGTTTCTTTTCATGAATTGATTTTTTCTGCTCTTTAATTGAATCAATTTTGTCTTCAAGTTCAATTTCAGACTCTTTTAGAGATTGAATACTGACAACTGATTTTTCAAAATCAAGATAGACATCTAATTTTGATACATATTTTTCCAAACGTGCAATCTCTTCTTCTGCTTCACGTATCTTATCCAAACTTTCTTGAAGAGTATGTTTATCTTTTTCTAGCCTTTCAAGAGTTTGCTTTTCATTATTAAAGTTATTCATTTGAGTTTCATAGATTTCCTTTTCACGTTCCATGTTACGTTTACTTTCGGAAATCTCTTCTATCAGCTGTTTGACTTCTTCAATTTGAGATTCGAGTTCATGACCCCTACTTTTCATTTCATTGAGTTCATTGGTCTTTACTTTATATTCTTCATCCAATGCAGATTTGGAATATAGTTTACCCTTAATTTCAGATAATTTATTTTCATATTCACTGATTAATGGAGATAAATTTTTCCATGCGTTTTCTAGAGAGTCAAGACCCAATAACTTGCCGATTAAACGTTTTTTCTCTGCAGGTGTTTTATCTACAAGTTCTGCTATTTCACCTTGCCTTACATAAATAGCATTTAAAAACAAATTAGCATCCATGTCCAATATTGCCTGAATATTGTCTGCAACTTCTTTTTCCCCAGAACAGATAGACATGAATTCACTGTCGCTGGATGTTTTTGTTAGAAGTCTGGATACTGTTTTGGATTTTGTTTTATCGCGAACGATTCTATATTCTTTTCCTCTTGAGATGAAATCCAATTCCACACTCATATTTTCAGTATTATTGCGAACCAAATCACCTAATTTTCCTGCAGTATGCTGTTTGTATAATGCGAAACTAATAGCTTCGAAAATAGAGGATTTACCAGCACCATTTTGACCAACAATAACTGTGATTCCTTTATCGAAATTAATTATTTCATTTGAATAGGACTTAAAATTTTTTAATCTTAAACGCTTAAAAATCATTTCTAATCCTCCTCTACTTCCTCTTCAATAGGATATTTTTCCTTATAAAATTCATCAATTAATTCCCTAGCATCTTCGGATTTATCTTTTGAAAGTAAATTATATAATTCTGTAGCGAATTTGGTAATGTCTTCATCATCATATTTTTCCAATCTTGATGATAAAACTTCAACAGGACCTAATGCATTTTCCTTATCGATGATCAAATCAATGCTTTCTTCGCCAGGCACTTTGAATTTAGGCCTAATCATCAATGCCAGGTCATCAAGTTCTAATGAAATGATTTCATGTGCTGTGGCAGTTGATGTAACATTATTAACGGTTAAATTCAAAATCGGCTTTTTATCGAAATCCTTGATTGTCTGCTTTATTGCTTCAATTCCGTTAGCCAAATTGTCATAATCAAGCGTCCTTTCTATGAATTCGCGTGGAAGGTCTATTTTAATTCTTTCAACAGATGGTTTTTTACCATCCAAATCTACAATAACAAAACCTTTTCCATTTTTCCTGTAATCTGCAAGTTCTGTTGTTTTCCAAACTTCACTGGATCCGGGATAAACCAATTTACCATTTCCAAAATCATCATTAATAAAATTGTGAAGGTGTCCCATTGCATAATATGTGAAATTGTCCGGAACATCACCTATTTCCAATTCATATTGCAAATTAAAGTATTTATCTATACCCTGATGCAATACAAGAATTGATTTTTCATGATTGGCCGCCTTTTTAGACAAATCTGAGAGTTTATTTTTAAGATTCTTATATTGTGAAGATGGATAATAAGGCAAACCTGCAATGAATACATCTTCATACATATAATTGGTGTTGATTGGACTAATCACTTTTAAACCAAACTTTTTAAATAATACCTGTGGAGGAATTGCTCCTTTACGCAGTACACTATCATGGTTTCCTGCAATAGCATAAACTGGAATATTAGCATTTTTAAGTTTTATCAAACATTTTTGAAATGTTAAAAGTGCTAATGGAGATGGTCTTGAATTATCAAATAAGTCTCCACTATGTATTACAAAATCTACTTTCTCTTCTATTATTTTATCAATTATCTTTTCAAACACTTCATAAAAGTCTTTTTCGCGCTCGAATAAACCGAACTGACGATACCCTAAATGAGTGTCTGCTAAATGTGCAAATTTCATTATATTACCTTTTTTATATTTTGTATATAACCAATTTAAACACTAATAAAGTATTTAATTATGTATTAGTATAATTTATTAATATATTTAAGGTTTATGTTCCTCTAAGGGCAATATTGACCTCAACTAATAATCATACCCCAAATCAAGACTCTCTTGTTCTTGATGTTTGATTTCATCTTCTTCAGACTTACCATATTTTGCCAAATCTCCGATAATATCTAAATCACCACCCGTGCGGCGGCCTTTGAACTCATCAATTTTAACCAATGTAGGCACCTTGGTCATCAATCCCAAAACAATAGCTTCACCAACATTTAAAGAAGGCAATTGATTAATTAAATCCTTGGATAGGGATTCTGAAGCTGACTGTACATGCCTTTGGTCTTCCGGCTCGACGAGCCTTAATATAATCATGTTGTTCATCTGTGACAATGCATCATGGTCAACTGTCTTTGGAGACTGGCTGACCAAACATAATCCCAAACCAAATTTACGGCCTTCCCTTGCAATCCTTTGAATCCAATGCTTGGATTGAGAATCACGTTTATTTGGAGCCAAAATATGGGCTTCCTCTATAACGAAAAATACCGGATGATCTAAAGTTTTATTGGAAGTGCCATGAACAGCATTTTTCCTTCTTTGAAGAGCATTTCTTAAGATATGACTTACAAGAACTTCAGAAACAGGATCATCTGTTTGGCTCAAATCCAAAACATTGACATGACCGACTTTAATGCTTGTTAAAATATTTCCTTTATTGCTGTCAAATAAATTGTCATATTTGTCTTTAGCATCCTCTATCTTATTCATCACATCAACAATCTGCTTATCTGAACCATCTTCCTGTGATTTAACATATAAAATATCATGCATGGCATCCAAAAACTTGAAGGTATGCTCAGTTCCTCCCTCAATTTCTTTTTTAGCTTTGTTGAATGCCTGTCTAAAGTGCCTTTCCTGGATGTATGCATTGTTAGGAATATTGACTAACCTTTTAATTTCATAAAAAGACATGTATGTAGGATTAATTTTAGGCCGAATGACATTAACTTCACCATTTGGGAAATTGGCATCCTTATACTCTCCATGCATGTCAAAGACAAATATAGGAACATTATATCCAAGCAATTGATCCATCAATACCGCCACAGTATTTGACTTGCCCGCACCGGTCATAGCCAGTATTGCCAAATGCCTGTTCAATATTGGATTTCCTTCAACATTGACTTCAATGTCTCTCTGATTGACCAAAGTTCCCAATTTAATTGGATTTTTAACTTTAAAGACTTCATTTAAGATTTCCTTATCCGCCAATTTTATTGGCGTTCCTGGAAGTGCGGGAGTTCTTGGAAGCCTTAGATTATCATTGACATCACCTAAAAGCTTGATTTTGCCCTTAATATAATAATCATTACCTCCGATACGTGCAATTGTTTGGATTGCATCAACATCATGCAAATCAATGTTTAAAGCATCATTTCCCCTAACTAAGCTTTCAACCATCCCCAAAACTTTTTTGCCATCATAATCAACAGTCACATATTCGCCAACCTGCGGCATCTTATCTGAAATAAATGTTAACTCTGATAGAGATATTTCACCGACACAATAACCTACTGTCATCTTATCACCTCTTCAATTGTTCTCTGTTTGTCGTTTCGTAAATTCTACTGATTTTTAAAAGTTCATCCACATGTTTATTCGTAATTACCACATCATTATGAGCCTTGTTAAGCAGATAAGGATATCCTTCAGCCGAATCCCTTTTAATGACTTCAACGATCTCTGTTATTTCATCGTCTTCAGCCCAATAAGGAAGTTCCACTTTCAAAACATTTTTGTTTTCCTCCAACCTCACGTAAAATATTGTAAACCATAACTTTTTGAATAAATCATCATAAATGGGAAAAGGAACCACAATATTGCTTTCAACCTTTTTTCTAATGATTTTAGAAATGCCCTGTTTTTCACTAAACTGGTCCAAAATACCGATATCCGGCGCATTGCTGTGAAACAGGTCATTATTGGATGAAGTTTTAGAAATTGAAATAATCTTTTTATTTTTCTTTAAAACTTCCTTTAAAACCAATAATTTCTCTATTGATGATAAATAAAGATTATAAACATCATCCATTTCATCATCCTTAAAATCATCTTCGCCTTCACCAGATACATGGACATATACTTTCCTTTTTATTTCCGGAAATGACAAATCAAGAGTTGACAAATCATTAATTTCATCTTCAAACAATTTTAAAACTCCTGGAGATAATTGTTCTTTAATGTCTGAAGGTTGCTTGGCACCTTTAGGATAATGATTCTGCAAATCTCCAAAAATGGATCCGTCAAACAAATAATAGTCAACATCAAATTCATTGATGGCCTTCAGGCAGCATTTGAGTTCAAATATTGACATGTAGTTTGGAATCAATTCCTTCAGGAAGGGAAGATGTTTGATTTCAAAAATTTCAGACTGTTCAATGCTTTTCAAATCACCGTCATAAATAATGGCTTCAGCAGATACCGGACAGTAATTAAACATTAGAAACTTTTTAATATTGAAACTTCCATCACCTGCAGCGATAGAAAACTCTTTTTTACTTTTAGCGAATGGTCTGTCAAACCATTTATCCTTTAGAGAAAAATCACTGGTTTTTTCTGGCTCTGGTTGAAGGTATCTTCTATTATTTAGTGCTTTAATATAAAGGGACTTTAACATAATAGATAATATGTAAATATATATAAAAAAAATTAGTGGTAGAGCAGTTGACAACTACTCCGTGGAAGCTTTTCTGATAGCTCCTGCAAGTTCTTGAATTTTAGCTTTAACATCACTGGTTTCTTCGACTACAGTACCAGTTACTATAATGTCTCCGCCAGCTTTGGCTGCAGTATATGCTGCTTTAGCATCACGGATACCTCCACCGACAACGATAACCATATCATCAGTAGCTCTTTTGGTGTATGCAACCATTTCAGGAGGAATCGGTTCATCAGCACCTGATCCTGCTTCAATATAAAAGAATCTCATTCCCAAAGATTCGGCAGCCATTGCATAAGCAGCAGGTATTTTTGGCTTGTTTCTAGGTACCAATTTGGCATCTCCAACCCATCCAACAGTTCCACCAGGTTCTGCAACCATGTAACCCATAGGCAATACTTCGATTCCGGATTTTTTAACGGACAGTGCACCGAGAGCTTGTGCCCCAATTATCCAATAAGGATTGTTGGAGTTAAGATAACTCATAAAAAATATTGCATCGGCATATTTGCTTACGCTGCTGGTATTTCCAGGAAATATGATTATAGGAACTGCTATGTTTTCAGACAATATTTTGCAGGTTTCATCAACATCTTCATTATTGACAGTTGATCCGCCAATCATAATACCATCAGTTCCGCCTTCAATAGCTTCTGTAGCAATGTTTAAAGCTTCTTCAGGTGTTTGTTCATCAGGGTCAATTAATGTGAAATGGATTTTTCTAGTTTCCAATATATTTTTAATGTATGCTTCAACATCTTTCATGGATATATCTTTATTTAAAATTATATATTAAATTAATGTTAAAAATCAAAAAAAATAGAAATGGAAATTAGGGTAAAAATTAAAAAAAAATAGTTGAAGAAAATAGAATGAATCTATCCTCTTGGTTCTTTAGCTTTGTATCTTAAACCTTTGTAACCACATTTTCTACAAGTTGTTGCACCAGCAGGGTTACGAGCGTTACATTTTAAGCAGATTTTAATATTGAACATTCTGTTTTCTGCTTCTTCAAATCTTGCCATTAATAACTCCTCCTTATAATAATGAAATCATATTAAATAATCGTTATGAAGAAAATAAGACATTTCAATAATCATAACTATTAATAAATTATATTTAATTAATAGTATTTAAAGTTTTAGATATTTTTGCTTATTTTATGTGGAAAAATTTTAAATCATTAAAAATAAGAATGATTTAAAATGTTCAATCACTTGCCTCATCTGATTTGATTCGGGTAAACATTATGCTGACTGCCACTACGGCAACAAGTATTATTCCATAGATTGCAAGTTTGAAAGGATCTTTATCGAAATACAATTCAACTACACCTGCAGCCCACATTACAAATAAAAATATCGGCAATATATATTTAACAACAGCTTTCCATATTTTTCCAACTTTAAAGCCACTGTTTTCATTTATTTCATCCATGATTTCATCAATGTCAATAAGCCATGTGAAAACTATACATTGAATCGAAATGAAGAAAATCAAACAAAAGTTATTGATGAATCCATCAACAATTCCCAAAAGATAACTGCTGATTCCCGTAGTGAAAAGAAGTGACAATAAACATCCCACAATTGACAGTACGGTGACCGCTTTTTTACGAGTCCAATTTAGTTTATGCATGGTGGAATTAACCATAGGCTCCATTATTCCAAAAACAGATGTTATTCCTGCAAATAAAATTGCTATAAATAAAACTGGTGCGAAAATATGTCCAACAGGACCCATTATATTGAAAATCGTTGGGAAAACAACAAAAATCAATCCGGTTCCTTCCGTAATCAAGTTAACCATTGGCGTTCCTGAAGTTGAAGACATATAACCCAATACTGAAAATACTCCGAATGCAGTACATACTTCAAACAGACTATTGCTTGCAACAACAATAAAGACATTATCAATCAGTTTAGCACCTTTAGGCAAGTAACTGGCATAACTCAATGCAATGGCCTGACCCATACTCAAAGAAAACAGAACCTGTGAAAATGCGGCAAGCCAGATGTTAACATCAGTTAAAGCCATCCAATTAGGATGCAATAATGTACTAATACCTATGCCTGCACCTGGAAGAGTAATGGAATAGACAATAATTATTGCCATTATGACAAAAAGAGCAGGAATCAAGATTTTTGAAATCTTACCGATACCATCACTTAAATCCCTATGGGAAATAGCCCATGTAACAGCCCACAATATTATAACACCCGCTAGCGTTGGGAGTATAATTGAGGTCATATTTGATAAGTTAGAGCTTCCGCCAACTGCCTTTTCAAAGTAAAGTGCAGGATCACTTCCCCATGCAAAATTAATACTTGAACACAGATAAACAAAATCCCAAGAAATAATAACCATATAATAAACGACGATAATGAATACGAAAAGCACCAGCATCCAGGATAATATTTCAAGTTTTGGATTTACCTTCTTAAAAATATTTGTAAATGAATCCTTGAATGAAAATCCAATACCATATTCCAGAATCAAAAATGGAATTCCCATAAGACCAATTGCGACCAGATATGGGATGAAAAATGCTCCACCACCATTTGAATAAAGTACATAACTATAACGCCAAATATTTCCTAATCCGACTGCAGCTCCAATCATTGCCAAAACAAATGACAACGGAGAGTCCCACTGATTCTTTTCAACCATAATATTTTCACCAAAAATTAATTATATTAATATTTATTAATTTCAATATTTAAAAGTAACAAATAATTTTTAATCATTATTCAATATCATGATTAAAATAATAAAATCAGACATTAATTTTTGACTGTTCTTAAATAATGTTAAAAATAAAAAAAGTAGAAGTTTTAAAAAAAAACTTCATTAACTTATTCTTTTTTATGTCTTAAACAGACACATGCAGACAATAATACAATCATTAAAATCATTAGCGGATTGCCTGTTTCTTTTAATCTAACATCAGCTTTTTGATGTATTAAAGCATCATTGCCCATTTTGCTTTTAGCCCCATGTTCAACAACTTCAATTGTTACATTTTCATAAGAGGATGTAATATTTTCAATTTCCTGATTTGCAACCACTATAGCATAGTTTGTAATATTACCTGCTTTAGTAAGTTGAACTAGAATGTTCAGAATCCTTGTTTCACCAGGATTAAGATCACCTATATCCCAAATGCCAATAGTAGGATTATATTCACCATTACTATCATCAGAAATATAACCTAAACCCTCAAGTAAATCCTCATGTACACAAACTCCAGTTGCATTAACGGAGCCTTTATTGGATACAGTTATTGTGTAAACAACAAAATCTCCAACATAAGCTTTAGTTGCATTTACCGTTTTTGTCAATTTCAAATCAACCTTATCATAATCTTTATCATTAATAGCTACATTATTTTTAGTAATATCATCATATTTCAACCCAACAATACTACTCAAATCACCATAGCTATTTTTGAGAGTTAAATCTTTTTCTTGTGAAGATTCATCTCCAACATATGATACGGCTGAATTTTGAACTCGAACATCAGTAAATACAGAATTTTCAATTGTTGAACTGATTACGCCACCATCAGTATTTTCAATACCCTCTTGATAATCAAGAGCAAGGACATCATTTTCAGCAGAATTTGAATCCCCACTATTATCATAAGTAGCATAATCCAATGTAATTTCTTCGCTAGACTCGGAATTTATTACATTTTCTGAATCAATACATGTTTCTTCATTATTAGGAGCTTGTAAAACTCCATTATCTCCATTATCACCAATTATATTAATATCAGCATCATCACTAGCAGATACGGATTGCACTGACATTAAGATAACAATTAATAGAGATATGATAATTATTTTTTTATTTATCATATTCTACCTCTTATTTTAAATTATCTTTTAAATAGCCTTTACAATACCATTAAATTCTCTGCTAATAATTTCACTGCTTAAATTTCTATATTTTTTATTAATTACATTACTAAATTCATTTTTTAATCTTTCAACAATCAAAATGCCCTTTTCAAGTTCAACCATTCCGTTAAAATAATACTCAATAGCTGAACCGAATATTTCAATTCTCCATGATAGAAAAATTGTATTTAATCCATGTATATTTATTTTCAATTTAATTCCGCCATCAAGTGTTTTTAACAAGCGCCAAATCAAATTAAACTTAATACATTTATCAAATAACTTAAAGCAATAATATGTTCATTTATTACATTTTAGAATTAATTTAGTTCAAATTCTTATAAATAATATAGCCGATTATTATCGTGCTTATAAAACATATTATAACCAAGAAAAAAAACCTAATTATATACATTAAAAAACACTAAACCAAATTATACCAATCAGATTTTATTGTTAACAGAAATTAACTCAATAATTTGATTCATGCCAAATTTAATATAAGATTTGACTTTTCTAAGTAGTATAAATCAATATATTTTACTTATGATTTTTAGAATAAAATCCCCAGATTAATGTTTAAAAATACATCTTATCCAGAATTTCTATCCAAAAATTTATTTTTCTTTTAAATTGCTCATGAGCCTAAAATATTTTACTAATTTAGATTTTATTACCAATAAAACACCATTTTTAATAATGGCTTATTTTTGTCTAAATTAAAAAATAATAGACTGCAACTTTATTTTTATTAAAAAAAGTATATAAAAGTATTCATTTGAGTATATTTAAAATAAATTTAGTAAAATCAAAAGAATATTCGATATTAATTATTTTTAAAACCGAGCATTTCTAATTAAATAATATATGGTTTTAACAAAAATGAAACATTAAATTTAAAATTATTAAAAAAAATCAATCATGAGATTCCAAGAATTCATTCTGTATTTTTACAACTTCAGCGCTTGTATCGGCTTCGGAATAACCTTCAAGCAAGTCATGATTCAACTCCAAAAAGGTATGGCCCCACTTAAATCCATCCAATATGTCCTTTGCTTCATCCTTGAATCGAGTAATATATAAAGTGGCCGAAATTGCTTCAACAGTAGATAAAATGCAAGGTTTTCCATAATTGACTGGATTTGTTGCAATTAGAAACGGCAATGATCTGTGGTATTTTGATAAAGAAAAGAATTTTTTAGAACTTGACACTTCGTTCCAAGAACAGTCAAGTCCTACTATTCCTCTTCTTTCAACGAATCTGTAATCTTCGTATGATACAGCCTTTTCCGCATATGGATTTAAAACAATGGCTCCTGAAGGTATCTTATTTATATTATAAACTAACCTACATTTACCTAACTTTTCCATTTTGATGGATGTGCATTTTTTTCTGTCACATTCATTTGCATGAAAAACTGTAATTCTCATTATTTACCTTGTACTGCAGAGTAGTTTCCAGCTTTTAATTGATGTACAATATCCATCTGTTTGTTGAAATCATCCTTGGACAAACCGAATTGTTCATGTATTGCCGGAACATTATTGCTTTGTTTTAAATCAATGCTTTTGAGTAACGGCTCAATATAGTTAACGTATGAATCGCCAAAGGTATTTAAAGTAAAGTTAACTTTGCTTAAGTCGAATATTACATAAATTACATATCCTTGGGATTCCTTTTGTGATTGGCAGATTATGATACCCATAGATTTGCTTGTATCTTGCTGTGTTGTATTGTTTACTGCAGGCATTGCTTCACCAAAGTATATATTCCAGTCATTTCCATTATACGTACGGTGATCCGGACCTTGTACTCCTTGAACTTGATATATCTCCATTAATGAATCAGAATCATCCATAGTGGTTAAATTATAGGTAATATTGTGTTCTTTATCCTGAAATGATGCTAAAAATGATTCGTTCGTGTCCATTTTTTCCACATTTCCCACAAACTCTCCACTCATAAACTCTGTATCAAATGGGGTTTTGGCTGCATTATTATTTAAAGCACCACTAGCGAAAACAGCAACAATAGCTATTATTACTACGATAACTCCTATAATTATCATGTTTTTCTTTTCCATTATTAAACTCCGTAAACTTTTTACAATATATTTTATAATAAAAGTATTTAATATAACTTTACTTCAAATATATTATTGAGTGATAGATATGGATAATAAAGTTCGTGGTATTCTAATCGGTAGAATGCAGCCTATACATAAAGGCCATATACAAGTTATTAAAAAGATATTGGAAGAAGTTGATGAGATTATTATTGGTATTGGAAGTGCTCAGTTAAGCCATGAATTAAAAGATCCCTTTACTGCCGGTGAACGTATTGTTATGGTTACACAAGCTTTAGCTGAAGAAAATATCAATCCGAGCAGATATTACATTATCCCAATGGAAGACATTAATTTCAATGCAATATGGACTGCCCATGTCAAAATGATGACACCACCTTTTTCAATTGTTTATTCAGGAAATCCCCTAGTTAAACAATTATTCAAAGAAGAAGGTTATGAAGTCAGAAATCCCCCATTATTCGATAGAGTTCACTTATCCGGTAGCGAGGTTAGAAGAAGAATTTTATCTGATGAAAATTGGCAGGAGCTTGTAGCTGACTCAACGATAGATGTCATGAATGAAATTAAAGGTGTCAAAAGATTAAAGAATTTATCAGTTAAAGAAATCAGTGATCTATAACAATAGTTATATATCATTACAATAAAAATAATAATGAGGTTAATAAAATGGTTGTCAGAGTTATTGAAGCAAAAGAAGATAAAGTAACAATTCCAGACTTACTTAACGATATAAAGAAAAATACTAAAATCGATTATTGTGGAGCTATTTTCACTTTTGAAGGAATAGTTCGTGGAAAAGAAGAAAATATGGATTTGGAAAAATTGATATTGACTACTCCTGATAAAGAAACTACAAAAGAAGAAATAGAAGCAATAGTTGAAAATGCAAAAATAAAATATAATGTAGCTGAAATATCCGTCGTTCACTACATCGGTGAATTCTATACCGGAGACAGCTTATTTTTAGTGGCAGTATTAGGCAATCATCGCGGTGAAACCCTAGATGCACTAAAAGAAGTAATAGAAAAAGTAAAATACGATGTAGAATTCAAAAAAGAAGAAATATCAAAACAAGGAACAAAAACTATATTAGCCGGAGGATAATGTGAGCATCATATTACTCCTCAAATTATACTATTCTGTGCAGTTTATTCCACTGCAAAACATTTAAAATTCATTATTGTATCAATATAGTTCTATTTTTGCCTGATTTTTTAACTACATATTCAGGCTTTATTTGAAAAAAAGAGATTATAAAACTGGATTCAATCCAGTTTATTTTCCAATAATAACTTCAGTTGATTTAATTAAAGCAGTAACATCGTCACCTTCTTTTAAACCTAATCTTTCAGCAGACTCTTTAGTAATTACAGCAGTAATAACATTAGGATCAGCCACTTCAATTTTAATATTAGCCATTACAGCACCCAATTCAACATTTGCAACTTTACCTTTTAACTGATTTCTAGCACTTAATTCCATATTTAACACCTCATCTATTTACCAATAATAACTTCAGTAGACTTAATTAAAGCAGTAACATCGTCACCTTCTTTAAGACCTAATCTTTCAGCAGACTCTTTTGTAATTACTGCAGTGATTACACCTGGTTCTGACACATCGATTTTGATGTTTGCCATTACAGCACCTAATTCAACACCAGTTACTTTACCATTTAATTGATTTCTTGCACTAAGTTCCATTAAAATCATCTCCAATTATTTGTATGTTAATATGTTATATCGAATTGTATATAAATGTTTCGTTTTTTTTAAAATAAAGATTTTTTAAATCGATTACAGAAAATGCTTCATATCGATAAAACCGAAATGAAATAATATATTAATCAGTAATAATAAATATAAAAACATGAAGATAGAACTTGAATCAATTGGAACAATACATACAGAGTTTACAGAAATTGAAGGAATGCCCATCCAACCAACCGGAGCAAAAGGTGTTAAAGGAACACTTGTAATAAAAGACAAATATGTAGAGGGTTTAAAGGATTTAGAAGAATTTTCACACATCAATATTTTATATTTGCTTCATAAAGTTGATGGCTATTTACTCGAAGTAAAGCCTTTTATGGATATCAATACCCATGGAGTTTTCGCAACAAGGTCACCTAAAAGGCCAAACCGCATAGGTTCTTCCGTTGTACAGATAGAAAAAATTGAAGGAAATACCGTATACGTATCAAATATCGATGTTTTAGACGAAACACCACTATTAGACATCAAACCATACGTACCCCAATTATATGAAGATACGATAGAAGAGTTAAAAATAGGCTGGTTTGAAAAAAATCACAATAAGGCAAAATCACAAAAATCAGACGATAGATTTAAATAGGAAAGTTAAAAAAAAACTTTCCTTAAAAACTTTTTTTATTCTAATTCATTAATAGCTGCCACTATTAACTGAATAGTAGATTCCACATCATCCATACTGCAAACGCTTACAGGAGTGTGGATATATCTTGTAGGAACTGACAATACACCAGTCGGAATACCTTCACGGGTTAAATGAATTGCGGTAGCATCAGTAGTTCCGCCGTCACTAACTTCCAATTGGTAATCGATGTCGTTTTCATCCCCTACTTTTATTAATAAATCCTTAATAATAGGGTGAGTCAGGATTCCACGTCCGGAAGCATCGGAAATGATGACTGCAGGACCTTTACCCATTACAACAGGAGCCTCTTCAGGTTTAATTCCTGGGTGGTCACCGGATAAAGTTACATCAAGTGCTATAGCATAATCAGGATTTAATTTGAATGCGGAAGTTTTTGCACCTTTAAGACCTACCTCTTCCTGTACGGTTCCAACGCCATAAACAGTGACGTCTGCATCTACTCTTTTTAAAACTTCCATCATCACATAACAACCTGCACGATTGTCAATTGCCTTACCCATGATTAAATTATTAGGATATTCTGCAAACAATGAATTAAAAGTCATCAAATCGCCGACACGAACCATCTTTTCAGCATCTTCCTTATCTTTTGCACCTATATCGATAAACATTGCATCATACTTGACAACCTTATCTCTTTCTTCAGGTTTTGTAACGTGAGGTGGTTTTGAACCTATTACGCCGATAACGTCTTCACCAACACTGCTGTGAATTGTTACGGTTTGATTCATCAGCATCTGATCATTGATTCCACCAATTTTGGAAAATAAAATATAACCGTTATCGTCAATATATTTAACCATTAACCCAATTTCGTCCATATGGGAAGCTAACATAATTTTAGGGGCTTTTTTAGAACCTTTTTTAGTAGCAATGATGTTTCCTAAACTATCACGTTCAATAGTATCTGCAACATCTTTCAATTCTCTTTCAATAATTTTAGCTATTTCATCCTCACCACTGGATACACCGGGTGCTAATAAAAGTTCTTTCATTAATTCCATTTTATCACCATTTATAGATTTATTAATTTATTATATATAAAAATTATTTTAACGCTTTAATCTTATTTTTTGCAACATTTCTCACATATTCATTTTCATCATTTAAAGAAACATCCCTCAATACTTTTATACTGACGATTTTTTTAACGCATGCTTCCCTAACCCTCCAGGATTTATCTTTCTGTAAGATATTGGTCAATACTTTTTGATTTCTGATTTTAGAAACACAACGGACATTAATGTCTTCATGAATGTTCTGCTCATAAATCTTAATAATTACTTCTTCATCATCTATTTTGTTTAAAGCCTTAAGGCTGAAATCAACATCCTTATTGGCCAAAATAATTTCAACCAGGACTTTCAGATTATCAATATTTTCCAGAGTATCCTTTCTTACAGATGCCAGTTTGGCTTCATGCAATATTTTAACGTAACTATCTTCTGAAGTGATGTTTTTCATAGCTTCAAGCGCAACATCCTCATGATTGGTGTTAATAGCTATTTTAACAAAATCCTCCTGTGAATTTAAATTAGGGTTCGTTACTGCATGGGACCTGACAAAGGAATCTTCATCAGTTAAAGCAATGTTAACCAATTCATCAGTGTTTTTTATTTTCTTAACTGCAGTTTGGCGAGTGAATCTGTCCGAATCATTTTTAGCCACTTTAATTAATGTTTCATCATTTTCAATCTTTTTAATGGCTTCACTTCTGACAACACTATCCTCATCATTCAGTACGATTTGACTCAATACATCTTCATCATCAATGATTTTAATCAAATCCAGTCTTACATCAGATTTTTTAGAATTTATGGCAATATCGTTTAACAATCTTTCATTAGTTATTTTTTCAAAAATTACATTTCTGATTTTTGCGTTATCCTCTTCTTTTGCTATTTCAACCAACTTATCTTCATTTGATATCTTATTAATGGCTGCGAGCCTGACTTCACCATCGGAATCTGTCATTGCAATCTTATATAAAGCCTCTTCATCAGTGAAAGAATCTTTTAAAATGGCATTTTTTCTTATAACTTTATCCTTTGCTTTGAAGACCAAATCCGCCAATATTTCTCCATCGTTAATTTTTTCAAGTGCTTCCTTTCTGTATTTTTTATCAATGGCATTTATTGCTATATCCTTTAAAGTCTCTTCATCTTCGACTTTATTGAAAATTTCAGTTATATCCTTTGATCTTTTCTGGTTAATTACCATTTCAGCTATGGATTTATTGTTTTCGCCCAATCTTTCATAAGCAAAGCTTCTAACGTCATAAAAGTTAGAATTTAAAGCGGCATCCCACAACAGGTTTTCATCTTCAATTTTATTTGCTGCAATCAGTCTGATGGCACGGTCTTTCACATTTTTTGCTAAATCCAGTGCCACATATTGATTTGTAATGTTATTTACTGCAACTGCTCTTTCATTTCTGTTTTTGCTGTTCATTGCAATTTCCTTTAACTGCAATTCAACTTCAGGAATTTCAACAGTTTTAGGAATTTCCTTTGGCTTTCTTTCTTTTTTGTCCTTTTTATCTTTTTTAAATCTATCAAATAAACCCATTTTAAAGCACCTATTCGTAATTAACCTCTTCATACATCTTCATGAGAAAATTAGCAAGAGAAATAATATCCTGTTTATTATGTTCTATTATCGGAATCATCGGCCCAATGTTTTTCTCGCTAAGATAAGTATTATAGTAACCCGGAATGTATTGGCCAGGAACATCGTCAATTCTTTCAAGCCCAAATTTATATTTTTCTATGGTTTGGAGTTGGCAATTAGGCAAATCATCCCTCCACAGATATTTTGCAAAATACATTAAATCCAGGTGAGCCAAATTAAAATCAACATCAATCCTATGATAATTAAGCCTATTTTTTATAAACGGCACATCAAATGTTTTTCCATTGAACGTTACATGAACAGAATTTTCATCCAGATGAGAAAAATAAGCTTTTAAAACAGCTATCTCTTCATTTAAATCCCTTAAAAAATATTGTGAGGATATGATGTTTTTTCCTTTTATTTCAGCAACACCAATTAGTATGATTGGAACATTTGAAAGACCTAATGTCTCTATATCCATAAATTTGAAGTTTTCATAATCAGGAATGCTAACACATTTTATTAAATTATCCTTACATGCCTTCCCATATCTGTTTTGATTCAACAGATCAATTATTTGAGAAAATGACATTCCATCAATATTTTCAATGAAATTCCTTGCATTATCCTTATGGGAGTCATGTTCTAAAAGAGATTCTATTGTAGTAAATCCCTGTTTTTTCAAGTTTTGCTCCGTTTTAATTCCAATTTTTGGAAGTAATTTTAGATTACGATTCATTTGACTTTTAAAATTATTTTCTGCAAGTTCAAAATCAATTTTTTCTTTTTGAACTATTTCCAAAGTTTCACCATATGGAGTTTCTATTACTTTACTTCCCTTAATATCAGTCAATTCATTATTTTCATATTTTTCAAGAAGGTGCTGCTTTAAATCAGCATAATAAGCAGGTGAAACTTTCCTATATTCTTCAAATGAAAAGCTTTCAGAACTGGGTGAGCTCTTCAATATTGACTTTAACATATAATTTTCATGCTCTAAATCCTGCATCAATTTATAATATGTTATCAATTAGATATAAAAATTATCAATAAATCCCACTTGAATTTTTATAAAACTATATATAGTAAAAGATTCATAATATAAATTGACTACTGAAAAGTAGTCTAGAGATGTAGATTAAAACAGCCAAACTTTAAATTCATTTCTCTAAAAAACTTGTTAAACAAGTACTTAGGTAGGTAATGCCCATTACCTACCTAATATTTTAAAAATAATTACTTTTTTTATGATTACATTTGAAAACAAATAATCAAACAATTTTTTAAAAATTTAAGAAAACTTTATATGAATTTTTAAACATAATATTAATTTAAGAGGATTAATATGAAACTTAAATTAGGAATAATCTGCGGAGTATTAATATGGATTTTGACATATTTAATTTCTATAATTGTTCAGCCGTTAATTTTGGACAATACATTATACAATACACTAATCCTACCTTTAAATATCATTATAGTTACAGGATTTTTTGGAATAATCTATATTCGAAATATTGATAAAAATGAACTGCTTGAAGGAATATTGGTTGGAATACTGTTTATAGTGATTGATATTATATTAGATGTAATCTTTTTCGAAATCCCAAACAATACAAATATTCTAATTTCAAATTATCCTAACCACATTATTTTAATGTCAATTATAATGCTTATAATAACTTCATTTTTAGGTTATTTGGCTCAAATGAATATCGAATTAAAATAAAGAGGCAATAAATGTTATCAAAAGCTCATCCACGATATGAATCTTTAGTATTAAGAGATAAAATTGTAAAAGCTTCTAAAGAAGGCTATCTGGCAGACTCAGCAATGATTGCTCATGGCAGGGGAGAGGCATTTGACTATTTACTTGGAGAGAAAACCACACTTCCTGCAAAAAGGGCGATGTATGTTACAGTTGCGCTGATGATTTTATCCAAAAATCCTGTGATTTCAGTCAATGGAAACACAACAGCTCTGGCAATAGATGAAATCATTGAATTTGCAAAAGCAATAAATGCAAAAATCGAAATAAATCTATTTTACAGAACCGATGAAAGAGTTGAAAAGATAACCGAACTGTACAAAAGTCATGGCTATCCGGAAATACTCGGATCTTTAGATGATGAGATAATGCATATCAATGAGATCAAAAATCCAAGAGCGTCTGCAAGCAAAACCGGAATTTATAGTGCAGATACTGTACTGGTACCTCTTGAAGATGGAGACAGGGCCGAAATATTATCCAAAAGTGGAAAAAACATAATAACCATTGATTTGAATCCGCTTTCAAGAACATCAAGAATGTCTGATGTTTCCATTGTCGATAATGTTGTACGCGCGATTCCATTCATGACAAAAATAGCTGCAGATTTACAATCACAGGACAAAGAATTACTTAAAGAAATAATAAAAGATTTTGACAATAAAACAAATTTAAAGGAATCATTAAAGTTATTCAAAATAAAAGAGGACATAAAATGAGAATAATTGGAGTATCCGGATTGGCCGGATCTGGAAAAAGTTTAGTTACTGAAGTTGCAACTGAAAGAGGATCAATGATAGTCAGTATGGGAGACATCATACGAAGAGAAGCTAAAAAGCGTGGCGAACCAAGTAAAGAAACAGCAAAAAACTTAAGAAAAGAGCATGGCCCATACATAGTTGCTGAGTTGACAATAGAAGAAATCAAAAGGATTATAGAAGAAGGATTTGACTCACATATTATTGTGGAAGGCATCAGAAGCCAGCATGAAGTGGAATTATTTAAAGAAAATTTTGACAATTTTATTGTCGTTTCAATATTTGCAAACCCACAAATACGTTTTGAAAGAATCAAATTAAGACAAAGGGAAGACGACACTACAGATTATAAAGTATTTGCCGAAAGGGATCAAAACGAATTGGGCTTTGGAATTGGAAACGTCGTTTCTCTTTCTGATAAAATGATAATAAATGAAAGTGACATAGAATCCTGTAAAAAAGAAATAGAAATGTTTTTAGAAGAATGTGATGTCTAATCATTTTTCTTCTAATACTGCATCTTCAATAATATATAAACCGCTGTCAACATTCGATTGTTTTTTGTCTTTAATGATTTTTAATCTTTTTTTAAAAATAGGGCCATCCAAAACCAGGGTTTCAGCCTCACCGCCTTCAAAGGCCATGTTAATGCCAACTTTTTCATTGAGTTTAATCAAGTCCTCAATGCACTCATCATCAATTTTTCGGCCAAGCCATTTTTCATCCAAACCATAGGCTGCAACACCGCTGATTATAACATCAAAACCAAGGGATACAATCATCCGCATATAGTCCAGCTCATTTACATGCCAATAAGGAGAAACTGCCTTTAAGCCAACTTCATCGGCCAGTTTTTCAATCCTTGACTTTTGATAAGTGGAATAAAGTGCACCTGTGTATATGGCCTCAACGCCTAAGGATTTCAACTTTTCAAAGCCTGCCCTTAAATCATCAAGTTCCTTTTCTTTTATCCCCTCAGTTTCAACGCTGATTATGGGAATGTCCATAGCTTCTGACAGCAAATCAGTAAGGTGAATGTTAGGCACATGAAACATGTATGACTCATCATTGGCAGATTTCATGGAAAGCAAATATTCAACATCCTCACCATTTTCCAAAGCATTGTAAACTGCCATGGTGCTGTCCTTACCGCCGGAAAATAAAACTGCAACTTTCATAGTATTATCTTTTCTTTTTAGTTCCCAAAAATCTTCTAAATCTTCTTTTACCAACGACAAAGTGTTCATAGAAAAGACCTAAAACAGCGACAAGAACACCGACGCCTCCGCATGCGATTACAAACTGGGTATTTGAAATCATTGAAGTATTGGAAGTATCCACACTATTTTGAATAGAGCCTTCCATACTGGATGGAACAATACCTTTTGAAAGCAATGCTGATTTGACTTGGTCATAAGCTGAAGAAGAAATGACTATTTTAGCATGAACCTGTGCATAATTAATCGGTCCGTCGAAATTATCCTTATACCATGCAGCAAATGTCTTTAAAGCATCCGCAGAAGAATAATTGTTCAGCGCAATGTAAACCGTTCCCTCGGTTTTGTTAACAGTGTAATTTTCAAAATGAGAATCCATGTTAGGTACGGAACTGTTGAAAAATTCAAATTCCCTATCTGAAAACGACCACAGGGGAATGGTAACACCAGTTTCTTCAAAACTTTTAAAGCCCTCAATTTGAGACAAATCACTTCTCAATTTATTAATGTCAGTAGCTGATGATAAATCCAGATATAAAGTCTCCTGATTACCCGGAGTAATTTTTTCAATAGCAGTCGCAACTTCAGGTACATCCGAGTAAATAGGGGTCAGGAAAAACGCTCCCCCCAATGCACCAATGAAAAAACCAACAGCCAGTATTAAAATCATTTCTTTTTTTGACATGAAGGGTTTTAGCATGGCTATTGAAAAAACGAATATCATCATTATAATAAACAAAACTAAATAAACAATAGTAATTATAATATCCATCTAAATCACTCATTTAATAATATAATTATATTATTTAACTGATTACTATTAAATAAGTTTGTATTAATATTTCTTATAGATTATCATTTTTTCTTCATTTACAGGCCATTCTACAATAATTTTATTTTCACCCTTATCCAAAAATAAACTTCCCTTATTGAGATTGGAATTATGATTTAATTTAAAATCCTTTTGTTTCCCATCATTTAACTTATAGCTAGAAGACAGATATGAATTTGTTATCTTAACATTAATGGCTTCATCTAAAGTCAAATATAGCGTTTGTTTTGATCCCTGACCTTCGGAATAAACCAAAGTTATTGCATCTGATAGTTTTGAAAGTTCTGCCTTAACATTTAAACTGTCTGATACGTCCATGGTATTTTCAATGGCCATTTCGGCCAAAGGCAATGTGAATGCAATCAGAAGTATTATTGAAACTGCAAATATAAGCAGATATTCCAAAGAAACCTGTCCTTTATCTTCTCCCATCATTTAAACCACGAAAATTATATTTTTTAAAATCAACATTGACAAATCCCCATAAAATATGGCTATTATCAATCCAATCAATATTGCCGGAACATATGGAAAGCCCAATTTTATTGAAATCTGATTTGAAATTATCTTTTGGGCATTCATTATCTTAAGCAGGTACATGTCATCCTTTGTTATTCCTCCAGCCGTAAGTGTTTTAAAATAATATTTTGACATGTCATCATCACTTTTAAACACTTTCAAATTGGTTTTTTTATTGCTTTCAATCAGTTGTTTTACATAATCGTTGTCAAAATAGAAATTATTTATCATCATTCCTTCTTTTAAATCTGCAACATTGATATGTTTGTTAAAGCTTGAGTCAATAAGAAGCTTTAAACTTTTATAATTGAGAAATCCTTTAAATACTTCAATATTTTCATCAAAAACATCGTTTTTATTTATTAAATAAATCAATGATAAGATTAAAAACGGAAATGATACCAGAATACTGTTCAACATTACTGTAAAGGAGAATGGATAGAATGAAAGCAGAGGAGAAATATTCAAAAATGATAAATTTATGCCAAATGGTATAACTGCTGCAATTGATGAGAACAATTTTACATCGCCACCACCCCATACATTCAATTGCCATAGCATTAAAGTTATGAGATATGTTATAGAGTATGAAATAATTGAGAAGAAAATGAATTTAACGTTAGTTGTTATTATTGTTAAAATTAGATTTGAAGAAAAGCCAAAGGCCGCCAATATATAATTCAATTTATTTGGAAGAAACCCCTTTCTGATATCATAAAAGCAAAAAACAATGCAGAAAACTAAAGTAATGATAATCTGAATTAAATAAATATCCTCTAAAATCATGATTTAAACTTTTTGAAAAGTAGTATATTAATTAGATAGAAATTAAGCCGGTTATAATCAATGAAAAGGTTATACTGTACGGGACGGTTATAGTGTATGAAAAAGTAAAAAAAAATTAATTTTTAGAATACTCATAAATAGCTTCTAAAAATGATTTAAATAATGGATGTGGCCTATTAGGTCTTGATTTGAATTCCGGATGGAATTGACAACCAATAGCCCAAGGGTGATTTGGAATTTCAACAATTTCAACCAAGAAATCATCAGGACTTGTACCTGAAATGATTAAGCCCTTATCCTGAAGGTCTTGCCTGTAGTCATTGTTAAACTCATACCTGTGTCTGTGACGTTCCTCAATATCCACTTCACCATAAGCTTCATAGGTTTTAGTGCCTTCAGCAATCTTACAGTCATAGGAACCTAAACGCATAGTTCCGCCCATGTTCTTGATTTTCTTTTGCTCTTCCATCATGTCAATGACAGGATGGGCCAAATCATCATCAAACTCGGAACTGTTGGCATCAGGATAACCGTTGCGTCTTGCAAATTGAGTGACCATTGACTGCATACCTAAACAGATACCGAATAAAGGAACATTATTTTCAATAGCATAATCAACAGCATCCAATTTTCCTTCAAATCCACGTTCACCGAATCCTCCAGGAATCAGAATACCGTCAAAGCTACTTAAAATATCTTCATCAAGATGTTCAACATCTGAACTCAGGAATTCAATGTTTGCTTTGACACCGACACTAGCTGCCGCATGAAGTAAAGACTCACGAATACTGATATAGGAATCTTCAAGCTCAACATATTTTCCGACAATACCAATTGTAACTTCAGGATCTTTAATTCTTAAAGATTCTACAATTTCTCTCCATTCATCTAATTTAGAGGAATCTGCTTCAATATCAAGCCCTATTCTATCTACGATTAATTGACCGATGTTCTTGTCTTCCAAAACTAAAGGCACTTCATAGATTGTACCTGCATCAGGAGTATTTACAACCGCATTTACATCCACGTCACAAAAGTGAGCAACTTTACCAAGCAGCGCATCATCAATATGAACCTGGGATCTGCATACAATTACATCAGGATTTATACCGACACTTCTTAATTCTTTTGTAGAATGTTGAGTTGGCTTTGTCTTAAATTCGCCAGCTGCATTTAGGTAAGGGATAAATGTAACATGGACAAACATGACATTTTCACGTCCCTCCTCATTTCTAAGTTGTCTTAAAGCTTCAAGGAAAGGCTGACTTTCAATATCTCCAACAGTACCTCCAAGTTCAACTAAAACCACATCATAATCTGCACTTTCAGAGTTTTCTCTAATCATTTCCTTGATACGATTGGTAATGTGAGGAATAACCTGTACACATTCACCCAAGTATCCTCCTTCTCTTTCTTTAGCAATGACAGATTCGTAAACTTTGCCTGTTGTAATATTTGCAAGTCCATCAAGTTCAACATCTAAAAATCTTTCATAATGACCCAAATCCAAATCAGTTTCCATTCCATCATGAGTTACATAAACTTCACCATGCTGGTAAGGATTGAGCGTTCCTGAATCCCAGTTTAAATAAGGGTCAATTTTAATAGCAGATACTTTTAAACCATAAGATCTTAAAATCCTACCCATAGATGCGGAGGTAATTCCTTTACCGATAGAACTAACTACTCCTCCAGTAATAATGATATATTTTGTCAGAAAAATCCTCTCCATTAATAATTATTAATATTATAAATATAGTATTTTATAATATATAAAATATACAATTTCAAAAAATAGTCCCAAAAAAGTCAGGAGAATTATCAAATGAAAAACAAATATAATGTTATAATAGCCATTTTGATTATTATTTTAGCTATTGGAATATTCCTTGTAGGTACACAGTTACTTACAAACGACAATAGTCAGAATACACCAATATCAAACAGCAATGCAACTTCCCGAGAAGTAATTTCAAACTCATCAGACGATCCGGGCAGCGTTGAAGTCATAAAAAATGTCGGAAACCCAAACGGTGAAAAAATAGCCTATGTTGTTGGAGTCCACCCTCTGGAGCATGAAGTCCACGAAACATTGGTCAAACTGCTTCCGCAAACGGACAATCTAAATTACAGCTACGACATCTACATAATCAATGTTACAGATGATGTCGGCCAATATGGAGCAGGCTATTCTGACCAAAGTGACCCTGGAAGGCAGAACGGACAGAATCTAGCATACAAATACGTTTATCCAAAAATAGTTAACGGAAGCTATAAGGCAGCGATTGACGTGCATTCAAACATAGGTGCCTATCCATTCAAAACATTTGTATTCAGCCCGGTAAATGAAGGATCAGGCGAAAAATATGCATCAGACGTTGCAAGCAAATGTGAAAACATCAGCTATTACTCACCGGAATCAACGACAAGCGGACCTTACCTGACAATACCGTTGAATGAACATGGAATACCTGCATTTTACTTTGAGGAATACAGTTTTGCAGACCAGTCCACAAAGAACATGCACGTTAAAGAATTGATTAAAGCTGTTGACAGCTTGAATTTTAAAAACTAAACTAATTTAATCATTGGAGAATAGCTAATGAAAATAATAATCTACGGTTCGAAATATGGAACGACAGAACAGTATGCCCAGGAATTATCTAAAAAAACAGGCATTAAATCAGAGGAATACACTAATGTTCATGATATCAACCAATATGAAACAATAATATATCTTGGAGCATTATACGCAGGAAATGTCCTTGGAATGAAAAAGACACTTAATAAAATCGAGGACTGTTCAAACAAGAAAATCATCATTGCAACAGTAGGGCTGGCAGACCCGAATGACAAAGAAAATACTGACGGAATAAGAGAAAACATTAAAAGGCAACTGTCCAATGACATTTTTAATCATGTAAGTATCTATTTTTTAAGGGGTGGAATAGATTATTCTCTCCTTAACTTTAAACACAAAACTATGATGAAATTTGTATATAATAAATCAAAAAAATTAAAAGAAGAGGAAAAAACTGCCGAAGTAAAGGCCATACTTGAAACCTATGGTAAAAAAGTTGATTATATAGATTTTAATAGCTTAAATCCAATAATAGATGAAATTTAGAAATTCTATTAACATTCCCATTAATCCTTTGATTATTCCAATTTTGTCCCCAATATCCGGCAGAAATTCTCTGTCTTAATATCTTCGCTACCGCATTTAGGGCATTTAGTTTCATCCTCTTTAACTTCGCAGCCGCATTCTTGACAAATCCTCATACAATAACCCATTATAATTTTTTTATGAATTCCTTTACGAATTCATCACAGAACTCCCAGTTATGCTCACCTTCAGCTCCAATGAAAGTAGCATCGATATCATGTGACTTCAAGAACCTATAAAAATCTGCATTTTTTTCAAACAGAAAATCATCCAATCCGCAGAACATGTAAATTTCGGGAATGTCATCACAGTTTTCAATCAGGTATTTCGGATCCTTATCGGAGCCTTTGACTTCATCGAGATTTCCGAAAACTGATTCATAAAAAGGCCTGGAGTACAATACGTTATGATTGTCACCATAATCAGCAATGTCATCAGTTATCAATGCCGCAGATATCATTCCTATCTTTGAAAAGTTCTGAGAGTACTTCAAACCGTTTCTGATGGCTCCGTAACCTCCCATTGAAAAACCTGCAATGAAAGTGTCTTCCCTTTTATCAGACAACGGGAAAATATTTCTTGTAATGTCAAGCAATTCCTGGCCAACATATTCACCGAATAGCCTGTTGGAAGCATAATCATCCAGATAGAAGCTGTTTTCACCGCACGGAATTACAATAGCTATGCCATTGTCTTCTGCAAACTTCTGAATTGAAGTATTTGCCAGGAATATATCGTCACTTCCGTAAAGGCCGTGAAGCAGATATAAAGTCCTATAGGGCTTTTCAACAATTTCTTCCGTATCGTTTAAAAAATGCAGGTTATCTGCAGGCAGAATCACACTTATTGAAGTTCTCCTTTGAAGGCTCCTGCATTTAATGTCTCCTCTAAAAAGTACCATATTAACACCTAAGTCCATAAATCAGTGATGAAAAGAGGGCTTGCATCATCAGCCTTTTCAAAGCCGCAATTTTCATAAAATCCTATTTCCTCATCATATCCGACGACGACTATTCTTAAATAATCCTTGTAAATGTCCTTAACTTTTAAAACCAATTCTTTTCCTATTCCCTTATCCTGATATTGGGGTCTTACCAAAAGATAATGAATATATGCAGTCATTATGCCGTCATCCATTGCACAAATCATGCCAACCAATTCATCCCCATACCATGCTGAGATTACCGTTTCAAAATTTCTCATAGCAATTTGGAGCTTTTCGGGAAAATGGCCTGATGACCACTCGACGGATAAGAACAAGTCCTTTAGGTCTTCCTTTTCAAACTCATGAATATCCTTATAGATTATCTCGCTCATAATTTCACATTATTATATCTGATTTCATCGACTAAATACTTATACCGCCCGGTACTCTGTCCACTTATCTGAAAAATACCTATAGAGATAAAGGGCTGCTCTTACATACCAGTCGATAAACATTGCAATCCATGTTCCGAACACCCCTATGCCCAGCCAGTCCGCAATAACATAAGCCAAGACAATCCTGCAGGTAAACATCACTGCCAGACTTATATACATTACGGATTTTGAATCTCCGGCCCCCCTGAATGTTGCGGGAAGGGTGAATGCAATAGGCCAAATTATAATTGCAAAGATACCGTGCCATATAATCATTTCAGTTGCCATTTGAGCAGTTTTGGCAGACAGTCCGTAAACTCCCAATAGAAATGGCAGCAATGCAAAAATGACAATATTTATTATTAGATGAGCAATGAAAACTATTAAAATGCATTTCTTATTGTAATATCTTGCCTGTTCATAATCATTTGCCCCGACACACCTTGAAATTACAGCAGTCAGACCCAAATTAATAGCAAAACCCGGCAATACTGAAAAGACTCCAATCGCATAGCCAACTGAATTTGCAGCTATTGCCATCGTTCCAAAGGTTGAAACCAGACTTAATACCAAAATACGGCCCAGCTGAAAGAGACCGTTTTCTATCCCATAGGGAATGCCTACATTCAACACATTTCTTAAAAGCGGCCAGTCAAACTTATGTCTTAAAGTCCTTTTAATGTGCAGTATGTAGTTTTCATCCAAAATAAAATATAATAATACAATCGCTGACAAAAACCTTGATATTACGGTTGGAATGGCCACACCTTCAACGCCCCAACCCAGATAATAAATGCAAAAGGCATTGCCGATAACGTTTAAAATGTCACATATCAACATGACCTTCATAGGAAGAAATGCGTTGTTGGTCGTTCTAAAAATCGCTGCGCCGGAATTATAAACAGCAATGAAGGGAATAGAAATGGCAACAATCAACAGATAAATATCTGCAGTATTCCAAACGTCAGCCTCAATCTGGCCAAAGAGAATAGATATGAGAAATCGTCTTGCAAAAAGGACAATCATCATGAAAATTAATGATGAAATGGCTGAAAACCATACCAATTGATTTGAAGCATCCCGTGCCTTATCAATCTTTTTATCTCCAAGGTATTGGCCTGCAATTACAGCACCGCCCGTTGCAAGGGCAGAAAAAGAAAAAATCAATAGCTGCATTAAAAAATCAACAAGGGACACGCCTGAAATTGCAGCTTCGCCTAAAGACGCAACCATTATAGAATCGGCAAGTCCCACAAAAAATTCCAAAGACATTTCTATAAGCAACGGAATGAACAGATAGAGCAATGCCTTGTTAGAAAACAAATAACCTTCAGGGGTTTTAAATATATTCATCTTCACCTAATATAGTTAGTTTTTACTTTAGGAACATCAGTTGGCTTTAAACCTTCCTCTTTACCAGCTTCAATACATTTCAAGAAGAACGCCATGTTATGTCCCAATTGCCTCATTGTACATAACCCTTCCTCATCCTGCAATACCTCTTCAGGAGTGTTTCCATGAACCATATTCCAATAGGTGGAGGAGATGATTGGCATCTGAGTAATTCCCAAATATTTATTTAACTGATCATAAGTTGCAGTAGTTCCGCCTCTTCTTGCAGAACATATTACAGCACCCGGCTTGCGGGTAAACAATCCTCCGTTTGAATAGAACACCCTATCCAAAAATGATGTAATCTGTCCGCTTGCAGCAGCATAATGAACAGGAGATCCGAATATGAATCCGTCTGCTTCACCGGCTTTGGCTGTAAATTCATTTACAACATCATCAAAGGTACATTTTCCGATTTCTCTACATTTAGCGCATGCAATGCATCCTCCAATGGCTTTGGTGCCTATCCAGAATATTTCAGTTTCAATTTCGTTTTCGTTTAATGTTTTAGCTATTTCAGATAATGCTGTGTAGGTACAGCCTTCCTTATGAGGACTTCCATTTACCAATAATACTTTCATTCTATCACCTTTAAAATTCATTTATCATTCTAGATAATAATTTATAACCTTCCTGTTTTTCAATAGATCCTGTCTTAACGCCTTCCTCATCAAATGATGTGCATTCATCACCAGTCTTAGCTGTTGAATAGACTACAAGAGGCACGTCATCACGGGTATGGGTTCCGATATCAATCGGTGTCGGATGGTCCGGCAATATTGCTGCCTTGAAGTCCTGGCCTTCCAAACTGTCAATGACAGGACCTACTATAAACTCATCAATTCTCTCGATTGCCTTTACCTTTTCATCTATCAATTGGGCATGACCCGCTTCATCAGGCGCTTCGATATGGATAAACAAAACATCATGTGTCTTTAGCGCTTCGATTCCGTATTCGCCCTTTGCCTTATAGTCAGTATCGAAAAATCCTGTAGCTCCAGGCACATCAATAACATCCAGATTGGCAAATACTCCTATTCCTTTAAGCAAGTCAACACCCGTTATTACAGCACCAGTTAAGCCATAGGTTTCCTTGAAATCCGGCAATTTCGGTGTTGGACCTTGTCCCCACAGCCATACCATATTGGCGGGATTCTTGCCTTCAGCAATTCTTTTTTTATTAACGTCGTGATCTTTCAGGACCTCTTGGGCCTCATACATGATATTTCTCATTTTTACTGCCAAATCATCATTCCATGTTGTGTATTCGGTTAAGTTTTCACCTGAAATGTCATGGGGAGGAACGGTTTCCAATTTTGCCAGAATATCGGCATCATCTTCACTGTCGCAGGAATATACAAATAGATGCCTGTAGCTTATGCCTGCATAGAATTTGCCTTTAAAGTCATCATATTTTTCTCTAAAGTAGTCATTTAAAGCATCCATTAGGATAGCTGCCTCTTCAGATGATATGTGGCCTGCATTAAAGTCTTCCATTGTGTCATCCTTTTCGGTTATGGTGTTGCATCTGAATATTATATCGGTTGGCTTTGTGTCTATGCCTACGCTTCCAGCTTCAAGAGGTCCACGTCCAGTATAGAAATCAGCAGGATTATAACCGAAAATGCTCATGTTTGCAACGTCAGAGCCAGGAGTATATCCATCAGGGACATTGTTTGTAAATCCTCCAAACCCGTTTTGAGCCAGTTTATCAATATTAGGAGTGTTAGCTACCTGAAGCGGAGTTTTACCATCCAATTCGTCAATAGGAAGGTCGCTTGAGCCATCAGGAATAAAAATAACATATTTCATATGTATCAGAATCCAAAAAAAGAATAAAAGAAATTAGTATTTTTCTTTTAAAATACTAATTACATCAGTCAACATCGCAGATGCGGTTTCAAGGGAACCTGCACCAAGTCCCATAACGGTAACATCACCGGCCAAGTCAGTTTTGATTGTAGCCATGTTTAAAGTTCCGCCAACATCATAGGTACTTCCCTTTTTAACCAAACGAGGGGAAACCTTTAAGGTATCCGGTGAAACTTCAGCTATCAGTTTAATTAAATAGCCATCCTTACGGGCAAGATCAATGGCATGAGAAGTAATATTTGAAATACCATTAACTTCAACATCATCATAAGTTGCGTCAATTCCTAAAAGGGAATTGGCTAAAATTACAGTTTTACAAGCTGCATCAATACCTTCAACATCCTGAGTTGGGTCAGTTTCTGCAATACCTAACTCCTGAGATTCTTTTAAAGTAATATCATAAGCAGAACCTTCTGATGTCATCCTTGATAAAATATAATTTGTAGTACCGTTTAAAATACCTATGATTGATTTGATGCCGCAGGATGAAAGTGTTTCACGAGAAAAGTTAATAATCGGCATTGCTCCGCCAACACTGGCTTCATATTTGAATTCAACACCATTGTCTTGTGCAGCTTCAGTAACTTCCTTAAATTTGATTGCCAAATGTCCTTTATTAGAAGTTACAACATCTTTTCCTTGTTCAAATGCCTTAAGTGTTAATGATAAAGCCGGTTCGGCAGTTTCAATATTAGTAGGGGTTGCTTCCATCAATAAATCATATTCAACAGCATCCAAAACATCAAGTCCTGATACATCGCTTCCATAGTCAGGATAAGAGGATAATTTACCTTCACTATTTTTACTGTGAATAAGCAACATTTCTTCCAAACCATCCTGATTAATAGCGGAAGAGGATGAATCTGCAGCAGCTACAACCTTTAACTCAACTCCATATTTATCTTTAATCATAGCTTTTTTTAATGCGATTGCTTGGGCAATACCCTGACCCACGGATCCAAATCCCATTATAATAATTTTACATTCTTTCATATTATCACTAAACTTCATTAATCATAAGTAAATCTTTCTCATTAGCAATTTTTTTAATCTCATCAAACGCAAATTGCTTCTTGCCATATGCAACTTCCAAGTTAATTAATGCAGTGGATTTGGCCTCACCATCTAATTTAATATCAAATCCAACAACATAAACACCATCTAAAGCATTAATTTTATCTGTAGTGTCTCTGACATCCCCATCAACAATATGACCAATTAAAATAGTGCTAATAAACTCCTTGTTAATAACACCATCTTTTTCAATGATACTAACACCCAAATCATTGAATCTGTCAATTACTCTGTTGAGATTTTCTTGTTCGCCTTCCAAAGTAAGCTGAACAGGAATTTTACCATTTTCATTTTTAGAATCTCTTTTATGGATAACAGTTACTAAATTAGCACCAAGTCCACTGATAGGTTCTAAAACAGAAACTAATTGTCCAGGAACGTCTAAAAGCTCAAGAACTAAGTTCATTCTCATTATAAATCACCTAAATTATATCCAATCCGCCTTTTTAACTTTAAGATTACCGTCTTTATCAATATGAGCATTTCTTAAAATTTTTTCAGGATTTTTCTCATGAGGTACATCTTCACGAGTCAAATTTAAATTATCAGTAATATACCATGTTTCCTCTGAATCAGGAATGTTATCTAAAGTTTTTGAAAATTCATCTATAATTTTTTCAGCATCTTTTTCAATTGACATAAAAACTATACTCCTACTAATAAATAATATGAATAATTATGTATTTCAATACATATAAATGTAAAGTTTATATGGTGATTTTTTGAAAGATTCTGATTTTGAAAAAAAAAGAAGAAATGAAAAGGTAATTAATCAATTTTTACCCATTCATTGTTACCATTATGTTTCCAATAGTGACCGTCCGGAGCCAGCTGAACTTCACCAGTGTAAATTGTTTTTCCGGCCTGTTCACTGTAATATGCGCCTTCATCAACAATTGTATTGTCCTGTGACACTTCTTCAACCGCATCATCAACGATTTCTATATCCTCTTCAACACTACACTCCTGGAATTCATCATTGCCCTCGAAAGTAACATTTACAGTATAATTACCTTCTGAAACATTGGTAAGCTCTATGGCCGCTTCACCATACTCATTCGTCTTTACATCCTCATCAACAACAACTTTAGATTCATTGTCAATAATTTCAATAGAAACATTTTCATTAGCGATTGACGTATTATTTAGGCCAGTAGACTTAACTAAAAATGTAGTGTTTGTATGAACGGTACCATTAGTTACAATATCAATTTTTGATTCCTGTTTGAAAGGATTCATCATGAATACTGCACCAACAACAAGAATAATTGCTAGAATAGCAACCAATAATATTATTGTTTTGTTATAATCCATGTTAACACCTATTTAATAATATTAACATTAGGATTATTAAAATTTTATGTATTTAAAAAAATAAAATAATAAGGTTTTTGAAACCTTATTGTAAAACAAATCCTCCGTTAGGAGAGATTACTTGTCCAGTTAAATAATCTGCAGTCAATATGTACTCAAGAGCACCGGCGATTTCTTCCACTTCACCAATGTGTCCAAGAGGGATAGTAGCTGCAAGAGCGTTCAATTCATCCTGGTTTACTCCTCTAAGCATGTCAGTCATAATCATACCTGGAGCTATTGAATTTACACGCACTTTTCTTGGAGCAAATTCTAAAGCCAATGCACGGCATAATCCGATTACACCGGTTTTAGCTGCACAGTAATCAGCTTGGTTAATAACACCAGTCAAACCGCCTACAGATGCTGTACATACAATAGCTGTTTCACGGTCAACCATGTAAGGCAAGCACAAGTGGCACATGTGCATCATACTTACAAGATTTGTATTGATTACTCTTTCATAGTCTTCTGGCTGCAAGTCAATGAAGTTAGAATTGTTTGTAATACCTGCATTGTTAACTAATGCATCGATTTCTTCACCAAATGCATCAACAGCTGCTTTTACTAATTTTTCACAGTCTTCAAATACACTTACGTCTGCCTGTACAGCAATAGCCTCTACACCATATTCTGATTTGATTTCTTCAATCAAATCTTCGGTCAATTGTTTTGAGGAGTCACTTCTGTAGTTAATAGCTACATTATATCCAAGTTCGCCTAACTTTAAAGCCATAGCTTTACCGATTCCTCTGGAACCGCCAGTAATTATTGCATTTTTTGCCATATTTTCACCTAATTATTTTGTAATATATAATATATTCCTGAATATTGATAAGTTTTTTGAAATATATTCATGATTTAGAAAAAGAATTTATAATACTTTTAGCCAAAACTTTTAAAATTACTTTAAAGTTCAAATAATCAAAAATTTAAAAAAAGAAAAGAAATTAAAGTTCAACTAAAGAGAATGAACTTAAATCAAGTAAATCAAAGGTTAAAATTTTAGGTGCCACCGTAACTTTTCCAACACCAGTCAATATTTTGTAAGCTTCAAAAGCTTCAAGACAGCCAATCAAATTAGGTGTAGGTCCGATGACAGGCGGAACACCAGAAGTGACATTTTTTAAAGCATCAATCGTTTCATCATCCAATTCTTTTCCGATTGACGGTAAATTAAACATTTCTTCATAAGTTTTATCGCTATTCGGCAAAAATACTGTAATTTGACCTTTTGTTCCATGAATTGCACCATGAATATATGGAATATTCATTTCCTTGGCTTTTCTGGATACGATAACCCTTGTCAGGGCATTATCAAGTGCATCAATTACAATATTGGAATCTCCTATTACCTTTTCAATATTTGACTGATCAACATGTTCGTTGAATGTCGTAACCTTAACATAAGGATTGATTAATCTGACTTTTTCTGCTGCAACATCACTTTTTTCAAGACCCAAATCGGCGATTGATGCTAAAGTCTGTCTATTTAAGTTTGATAAATCAAATGCATCCTTATCAACCAATACAAGTTCTCCAATACCCATTCTTGCAAGCATTTCAATTGTTTCACCGCCAATGCCCCCACATCCGATAACGGTTATTTTTCCATCCTTGAATCTTTCCTGCTCGCTTCTTGTAACTATACTCATTTGACGGGAAGCAATTTCCCAGTATCCATCTCCAATATATCTTGTCGGCATTATTTTCACCTAATATAACAATAGTTATTTTTTTACTACAACTATAATTTAATACTCCAAAATATTTAAATTTTTTCATCAAAAAAAGAATTTTTTTTACATTAGAAATGAACGACCTAAAAATAAAAAATTAATCAGAGTATTACTCATTTGAATAGCAGGTAACACTTTTTAAAAAATTAAAAATAAAAAAATAGGTTATTTTACTTTAAATTAGATAACCCCAATATTTAGAATCTTATATTAATATTTAAGCAAATTTAAGTATTATTTCAAGTGTAAATATTGGGCCAAATCAATCTCAGTTATAATCTTTTTTCTAAGGATTTTATCGATGCCCGTTCCGTATTGAGCTGCTTTTTTTGGCCTATAAGCTATTTTTGGATCAAGGCCTTCATTAAATGCCAGTTTCCTCAATACGTTTTTTCGCAAGTTATCTCCTGGACCGGACACCTTATTTCTTATGGGCAGATTAATTGCATATTCAACCAGTCTCTTATCCAAAAACGGCAATCTCAACTCGACTGAATTGAGCATTGCACATGCATCATCCCTTTCCAGATTAACATGATACATATTGGAAATATCTTCCCTTAACTCCCAGTCAAGATTTCCTTCAGCATAGCTCTTCAGATATCTGTTATATCCTCCAAAGAGTTCATCTGCACCCTGGCCTGAAATGGCTACTCGGATATTATCCTGAGCAATCATCCTTGTTGCAAAATATGTTGTAAGGCCAACCCCCACTTTCATAAGGTTATCATCGCCAATCGCACGAACGACCTCACCAACATGCTGCCTTATCAGCTCTTCGGTTACGATTTGTGTTCTTAAAGGTAAATCCAATAGTTCGGCAGCACATTTGGCGGCTTTCAAGTCCTTTGAGTTTTCAGTTCCCACGGCATATAATGTAATGTCAAGTTTTTTATTGAGGGAAATTTCCTGCAAAAACAAGGTCAAAATTGAACTGTCAACACCTCCCGAAAATATTACACCGACCTCATCTAATCCTTCAACTCTTTTGGAAACACTTAACTTTAATAACTTATCCAACTTAGATGCATCAACTTCATCAATCTTTTCATAAATATGTTGTGCAGGAGCTATATCCTCCCAGTTAAAAAGAATGTGTTCAGGCCTTAAAGACTCAACTTCATCGAACCCGACTTCATAGAGACTACCCCTGGATGATGCAAAGGCACACAGTTCATCACTGACTGCATAAAACAGGGGTTTTACTCCCAAAGGATCACGTGAAATAGCTAAATTTTCACCATCCCAAACTGCAAAAGAATAATCACCATCAACTAATTTTAAAGAAGCATTAATTGCCTTAACCAAATCTTCCTTATTGAAAAAATCAATCAGATAAAGCAATGCTTCACTATCTGATTTAATTTCGGCTTCAACACCAACCTTGGCCAGAAAGTTCCTGATTGTATTGAAGTTATAAATCTCACCATTGAATACCAAAACCAGATTTTCATTACTTACAGGTTGTGGTGGAGAAACCCTGTCATCCAGGTCATAAATTGAAAGCAGATTATGGCCTAAACCAATTTCATATTCATTATCATCATTGAAACTGTCTAAATCTATGTTTAATTTAATATCATCCAAATAAACACCTGATGCATCAGGACCACGATTTTTAGATAGCTTTAACATTTTAATTAAATCATTTCCTTTAAAATTACCTTGAAGGCCTGCAATAGAACACATAATAATAAATATAATAACTATGACTTAAAAAAATTATTATTATACAATTGAGGTGAGGATTAAATGAAAAAATATCATGAAAGAACATTAGAAGTTCATGCTGGAGAAATGCCTGATCCAGTAACTGGTGCAAGAGCAACTCCAATATATCATACAAGCTCATATGCATTTGAAAGCGCAGATAAAGCCAAAAAATTATATGCACTGGAAGAAGAAGGACACATTTATACAAGAATTTCAAATCCAACTTCAGAAGTTTTGGAAAAACGTGTGGCGGCAATAGAAAATGGTGTTGGAGCATTAGCACAGTCTACGGGAATGAGTGCAATTCTACTAGCCATCCTAAACATAGCGGGAAATGGCGATGAAATAGTTTCATCAAACAACTTATATGGCGGAACATACACATTATTTAAAAACACTATGCCTAACTGGGGCATTAAAGTCAATTTTGTTGACACTCATGATTTGAAAGCCTATAAAAATGCAATCAATGAAAAAACAAAAGCAATATACTGCGAATCAATTGGAAATCCACAACTGGACATTCCTGATTTTGAAGCGATAGCAGAAATCGCACATGAAAACGGCATCCCGTTAATAGTGGACAACACTTCTGCCATTACAATGGTAAAACCTCTCGATCATGGGGCAGATGTTGTTGTTCACTCAGCAACCAAATTTCTATCCGGAAACGGTACAAACATGGGCGGGATGATTGTTGACGGCGGAAAATTCGACTGGACAAACGGAAAGTTCCCGATGTTTACCGAACCTGACGAATCCTACCATGGTTTAATCTATTCGGAAGCATTTGGCGAGAAAGCATATATCATGAAAGCCCGAGCCCATTTGATGAAGGATTTGGGAACAGTAATGAGTCCGCTTAATGCATTTCTGATTATTCAAAGCTCCATGACATTATCACTTAGGGTCAATCAGCATTGCGCAAACGCTTTGGAAATAGCCAAATTCCTAAAGAACCATGAAGCAGTATCTTGGGTTAACTATCCGGGGCTTGAAGATAATGAAAACCACGAAATGGCCGAAAAATACCTGAACGGCAATTATGGCTGTATCGTGAGCTTCGGCATTAAGGGCGGAATTGAAGAGGGCAAAAAATTCATAGAAAGCGTTGAACTTTTAAGTCACGTTGCAAACATTGCAGATTCAAAAACCCTTGTCATTCACCCTGCAAGTACAACACACTCCAACATGACCGAAGAAGAGCAGATAGCCAGTGGAATTACACCGGATTTCATTAGGATGTCTGTCGGTATTGAAGACGTCCGTGATTTGATTGAAGACATTGACCAGGCACTGAAAAAAGCTATCAAATAAGGGTTTTTTAACCCTTTATTTTTTAATTGAAAAAAAGAAAAGATTAAGTACTAAAAAGTACTTTTAAAAGCCAATTAAATGACTTTTCTTAATAATACGCTAGTATTGTTCGTATTTCCTATAGGAAGCAACATTACTTCTTTGTGGAATCCCCTAAGTATCGTATCTGTTAACGGTGCATAAAGGATAGCTCTCATACCACTGTATGTTCTAACAAGGACAGGAGTTTTTTCATCCACAATTTCCCAAACATTAGAAAATACTCTTTCTTTAGGTTCGGCAAATGCCGCAACCATCAATATATCAAAATCAATGTCTTTAAGTAGTGTTTCATCCCCAACAAGTATTTCTATACCATCATCAAGACCTAATTTTTTAATTACTTTTCTGGATAACTCAGCCACATCCTCCTGAATTTCAATACCTATACATTTACAGCCGAATTTCTGTCTGAACAATATTAATGTCAATGGCAAAGGTCCGCTTCCCACAAAAACAAATGTTTTATCCTCATGCCAATGAGCCAATTTAGATTCGTTTGTAAGCAAACCTTCGTAACGTTCATAGAAATGAAATGTATCTAAAGTTGCTTGAGGATCTTCTGATTCTATGATTTGTGTAGCATTGTTTGTTTCCAATCTGGCACCAATATATAAATAGAATTTCCTGATTAATTTCAGGGCCTTATTCATCTTTTCGTCATCCAATATATGCTTTGCTGAATCAAAATCTATTGTTTCATCATGAGCAATGACTTCTATTTCATCCAATAATGCGGTTACTTCATCCAAATCCACATCATTTAATGAGGATAAATCTTCAAGAGTATCAACACCATAATCTTCTAATTTTACAGCAATTTCTTCTATTTTTGGCCAATATTTCCAGCAACTCAACTTTATCACCATTCAAATATGTATTTATCCATTAAATAATATTTTAATATTTTAAAATTAATATTTATAGTTAATGATTTTAAAAACCACCAACCTAACATTAAGGCCATGGACGGAATCCGATGCCAAGTGCCTATATCATTTTGCAAAAAATCCAAAAATAGGTCCAATTGCAGGATGGCCACCTCATGAAAGTATAGAAGATAGTTTAAATATTATCAAAACGGTTTTTTCTAAAAAAGAAACTTATGCAATTGTTAAAGATAATATTCCTATCGGATGTGTGGGCTTGCTTTTTCATCCGGATACCAACCATTGGTGGGGCGAAGGTGCTGTTGAGCTTGGTTACTGGATAGCTGAAGAATATTGGGGCAACGGTTATGCATCAGAAGCATCTGAAAGGTTAATTGAACATGCATTTGATGATTTGGATGTTAAAGAAATTTATGCATCATACAGAATTGAAAACAAACAATCCCAAAGGGTTTTGGAAAAATTAGGCTTCAAATATTATTGCGAACTCAAAAATGAAAATTATCTGCATGAAACCTTTAAAGAGATAGCCATGAAAATTGAAAAAAAAGAATTATGAGAACATATTATTGACCTGATCGATAGTTATCAATCCTTCAACAACAAAATCCTCATCAACAACAGGCAAGCATGAAATATCGAATTTACCCATCATACGAGAAATATCCGCAATGGAATCTGTAGAATGACAGAACTTAACTGTCGTTGTCATTATATCTTTCAAATCATTAGTATTCATTGCAATAGATTTTGATAAGTCCCAGCTAGTAACTATGCCGATAAGCTTATTGTCATCAGTGACAACAGGTATATGAGTTATATTCTGTTCAAACATTAATTTAGCAGCTTTTTGAACGGAATCTTCTTCCCTGATTGTTGCTACATCCTGAATCATCAAATCACTGACAATATTGTCTGATAAGAATTTGGATAACAAATAGCTAAGCTGTCCCTTTTCAAGTAAAAAGGCATCATGCCCGTAGTTGGATTTTATTTCTGAAAATGAAACTGCAACATCATTCGCATTGAGCGCAGCTACAATTTCTGTACTTTGCTCTGTCGGATATAGCCAATCAGAATTTACAGAAATAACTTCTATTTTAGCTTTAACATCTTTAAAACCATCAATTATAGAGTTATCAATAGCCAAATCAAACAAATCAACTGCTTTTGTAATATATAAATAACTGTTAGCATCAAAACGCTTTACAAAGGATTCGCCCTGATGATGCAAGTAACTTTCAACTTGGAAATCCATTGAGAAATCATAACTGATTTCATCCTTATCCTGCAAATTACGTCCGAACTTAATATACATTGATTCATCACTCAAATAAGTAATATGAGCAATCATACGGGCTAGGGACAATCCATTTTTAGGAATTTTCCCAGAATTATAATAATTACCCTCATTCCAATCAGGATCTGAAAATATTGCCTGACGGCCAACTTCATTAAATGCAATTTGCTGAGGGGAAGACCTTGCCGTTGTAGCGATTGGGACTGCCTTTTTCATCATTTCAGGATAGCTGACAACCCATTGAAGAACTTGCATTCCTCCCATGGAACCTCCAATAATTGCATATAACTGACTAATATCAAATGAATCAACCAATGCTTTTTGAACATCAACCATATCTTTAATGGTGATTACAGGAAAATCAATACCATATTTCTCTTTGGTTTTAGGATTGATTGAACTTGGACCTGTTGTTCCCTTACATCCCCCTAATACATTAGAACAAATGATAAAGTATTTTTCAGTGTCCAATATTTTACCCGGACCGATAATCATTTCCCACCATCCAGGCTTTTCATCTCCCTCATGCCAACCTGCAGCATGAGCATCTCCGGTTAATGCATGACAAATTAAAATTGCATTGCTTTTATCCTTATTTAATTTTCCATAGGTTTCATAAGCTATAGTAATGCTATCTAAGGATTTGCCACTTTCCAATTCAAAGGGTTCATTAATCTCTAAAAATTCAGTCTCAACCAAACCTACGGAATCATTATCCATTAAAATCACCAGATTAAATTTAAATTTCTCATTGCTTCTCTTGCAGCTGACTGTTCAGCTTCTTTTTTATTTCTTCCTTTTCCATGACCCATATCTTCCCCATTAAGATGAATCGCCATGATGAATGTTTTATCGTGAGGAACTCCATGTTCTTCAAGAAGTACATAATTTATTTTAATTTCTCTAGAATCACAGTATTCTTTTATTTTTGACTTATAATCATTGAAATATACTTTCTCATCATCAATATGCCTGAATATGATTTTAGCTACAAATCTTTTTGTAAATGCAAAGCCCTGATCCAGGAACAATGCTCCCAAAAAGGATTCGAATAAATCTGCAGTTATTGACAATACCTCATTATCGGTTAGTTTCATTTCATCCACTGAAACTTTTAAAAATTCTTTTAAACCCAATTCATGAGAATATTCTATTAAAGCCGCCTGACATACATAATTCGCTCTAAGTTTAGTCAGTTTACCTTCACCGTATTTCGGATATTTCTTATAAAGATACTCTGAAACCAACATATTTAATATAGAGTCGCCAAGAAACTCTAAACGTTCATAATCATATTTAATTCCATGTACTGTCGCATATGAACCATGCATGAAAGCCATTTTGTAATAGTCTTCATTATTTGGTTCAATAGAAAACTTTTCAAATAAATTCATGTTATAAGCCCAATTACCAAGTAATTATTTATATATAACTATGACTTTCAATTTATATAAACTTCATTATATAACTCATGTTATATAATACTTGTCAAATGCTCTAGCTCTTCACTTAAATATGTATAAAATTAAAAAATGAATCAAGGATTTGGTACTATGATAATAAATTGGAAAGAAGAGATAACAAAAATAGACCCAGATATAAAATTCAGAGCACAGGGCGGATGGTTAAAAACCGTGGAAGAGCTAGATAAAAGCGTAACCAACGGATACTCATTAGTGGGGGATTTTGTAAAAGCAGGCGACTTTGAAGGAGAATACATTGAAGGAATATACCTTGACTGCAACAAAGAGGGAAGTGCAAAAAAACCACAGACCGACTATAGGTTATTCAGATTCAGAGACGGTAAAGTAAGGTTGCTTGATATGGTTATCGACGCTCAAAGAAACTGGGCACAGGACTTCTGGGATGCCGTTGAGGAGGAAATTGAAACAATCTCTCCCCAGATATAAAATACATCTAAAGAATATGGTGCAAGGTACAGCAGCCACAACTTGGATTAAAGTAATTATCCCTCGGCATGTTCTGGGCAGGCTGCATCAATAAGGAAACCTCAAATGTTGATTCCGCATGAGTACTTCTTTTTTTAATTACATTAGACATTCCCCTATAGTTAACCGGAATAATACCCGTTTGTGAAATATCATAATAGAACAGCTCACCAGCATTGACATTTGAGAAAAACTCACTCAATTGTTTTACCTGTTTTGGAGACATAGAAAAGTTAACACCCATCAATTTATCCTGTCTCTGTTTAATACTAACATATTTTATATTAACCGCAAGAATATCTCCATTATCCTTTGTAAACACCATACATTCATCCAAATTAATATCTTCTTTTAAAGCCAAATCAGTTAATTCAGACATAATCATTACCTCAAATAATATTCAATAAAAATAGCATATGAACAAAATATAAAAAATTCTGTGATGATAATCTTTAAAAAAAAGTGGTTTGAATGAAGATTATATTTAATAATCTCCAATAATTTTATACCAACTTAAACTAATCTTTGTCTAGTAGTTGGTTTTTTATTTTGCCAGCTGTATCTCCTTAATTTACTAGATCTACCAAATCCACAAGAAGCACAAACTTTTTTACGTACGTGGTAAGTATTTCTACCACATCTTCTACATCTAATATGGGTCTTTTTATTCTTTTTACCCATTGATGGAGTTCCCTTTGCCATTGATACACCTCCTCCATTATTTAATTATAAATCTCTGTAATCTTTAACAACTATTGAATAATATTTATGGTGAAATATAAACAATATTGTCTCCTCTAATGAGGACAACACCTAATCTTCTAGTAACTTCTCCATCTTGTAACTCTTCAGCATCGTTAAGAACCAAGTTCATGTGTAAATCGAAGCTTTTGAGTATACCTCTGAATTCACGGTCTCCTTTGAGTTTGATTAAAACTGGAGCATCGATAGATTTTCCTAATGCATCAAGTGGTCTTTGAACATTTTGTCCGCTCATTATATCACCTTATATTACCATTAATTGTATTTTAGTTAAAATTCTTTTAAAAGGAATTATTATATTAATATAATATTACCTGTATTAGAAATAATATAATCAAGTTAAGATAGACAAAACCTAATTAAAACTAATAATAAATTATATAATCAAACTAATATATAAAGGTTCTTATTTTTAAGCTAAAAAATACTTATCAATTGCTCTCTTGCAATTTTCTTTTAAATATTCAATCCCAAAATTAATAATATTATGCATTTCGACAAAAAGGAATACACAAAATTATTAAGCTACATTCTGTCCCATTGCTATGACAAGCCCCATGTTGGAAAGACAGTCATAACAACAACACTCTATTTCATAGATTTCAACTACTATGAAGCCTATGGAGAGTCCTTAACGAAAGAAACATACCAAAAACACAAAAAGGGAATAAGACCCAAACACTTTACAAAAATCACAGAGGAATTGATTGAAAAAAACAAAATACACTTCAGAAAGGAAGCATATTATCACACAACACTGCACAGATACTACCTGACAGAAATACCCAACATCAAATTCTCAAACAAAAAAATAAATATCATCGACAGCAGCATGAAACATTTAATAACAAAAAATGCGACAGCAGTAATGAAATACGCAAGTAAAGATCCGCCATACAAAAATACCGATTTCAACAAAGAAATAGATTACAATAATGTATATTTTAGGGATTCCAGATATTCAATTAGAAAAAAATATATTAATTTATAAAACAATAGTTATTATATTAACTAAAATAGGGAAAAGAACATGGCAATAAAAGTTAAAAAAAGAAATTTTCTAAAAAAGAAAAAAATAAAACAGATCAAAAATGAATTAGGCGAATACGGAGTATTGCTTGAAAACAAAAAAAATGTTGAAATCCTGGAAGCCGAACCAAATTCATTCATATTGGTAGATGGTGAACCTTACATCATAATAATTGATGATAAAGCATTTCCAACATTAAAGGCTGCACTGGCTAATGAAATTGATGGAAAAACCGTTACCGTGGACATGGGTGCAGTGCGCTTTGTAACAAACGGTGCAGATATAATGAGTCCAGGAATTACTGCTGCAGATGACGGCATTGAACCTGGTGATGTTGTCTTAATTGTGGATGAAACACACGGCAAACCATTAGCTATTGGAGTAAGTCTTATAACCGGAGAAGAAATGGTTGAAAATGACTCCGGAAAAGCAATAGAAACAAAACACTACGTTGGCGATGAAATCTGGAACTTTGAAATATAGGTGATATAGATGGCTGAATTAAGATACAGAGCAGGAAATGTCCGTGACCCCAACGTTCACAAAATCGGAATAATCGCACTTGGATCACATCTGGAAAACCATGGCCCGGCACTGCCAATAGATACGGATGCAAAGATAGGTGCACACATTGCATTTCAATCATCTCTAAAATCAGGGGCAAAATTTTTAGGAGTGATATTTCCTGCATACGAATTAGATGAAATAGACCATGGAATACATGTTTCCCTTGATACATTAAAAGAAAATGTAATAGAAACATTAAATTCAGCTAAAGAATTCTTAAATATTGAAAAAGTAGTGATAGTAAATGCCCATGGCGGAAACTTACCATTAATGGCAGAAATCTGGGATATTGAAGAAAAAACCGATTTAATAATAGTAATGAACAATAAAATAATCACTACAGAAGGACCTCACGCAGGAAGTGGAGAACTATCCATGGCAAAAGTTCTGGGCATAATAAATGAAAATGAACTGGAGCACCAGGCCGACGTAAACAAATACATTGAAGTGGGCCTTCATGGATTTAAAAAAGCACGTGAAAATGACCCAAATATAGAAGAGGGAGCACTTGACGTTGAAGAAAATGGAGTTTATGTTGACGAAGAATACGGCCATCAACTGTTTAATTTAGCGATAGATACAGTACTCTTCGATATTGAAAAATTACTTGATTTTTAATTACTGGTTGGAGATGGAGTGTTAGAACCGCTTCCTTCCCCTTGATGAGAATCAGTAGCAGGCTCCTGATTTTGAGTTTGTTGCTGAGATTGTTGGGAAGTATCCTCCGTTGTTTCTACATTAGGATGGGAACTAGAACTAGAACTACTATCATCAGTATAAGTTTGAACAGATCCTCCTGAATTGGAGTGACCGCTGTCAGAATCAGGATTTGTCATATTTCCAAAAAACGGTGTTTGATTTGTATCATTATTTCCAAAGTTTAAATGATATGTGCCCGTCATTGCTGCAAAAACACCTGCAAAACAAAAAGCTATGATTGCAACAATCAATACAACTAAAACAACTGCAGAACGACTTGACATTTTAAACACCTAAAATATTAATATCAATATTATGTATAATTATATTATATAAAGATTATTATGAAAACCATAGCAAAAGCGGTTGAAAGTGAAATAAATGTTAAAAAATCACAATTCATTTGTCATTTATTTCCAACCAAAACCAAAAAGGAAAGTAAGGAAATCATATTAAAGGTCAATGAGCAATATAGCGATGCCACCCATAATTGTACTGCATATATTGTCTCTGACGGCGAAGGATTTGACGATGATGGTGAACCTGGAGGAACTGCAGGCAAACCCATGATTAATGTTTTAAGGAAAAACGACCTGCATAATGTTACTGCTGTGGTTACCCGTTATTTCGGCGGAATTAAGCTCGGTGCCGGAGGTTTAGTTAGGGCTTATTCAAAATCAGTTTTGGAAGCCATTAATGAAGCTGAAATAATGGAAGTGGAACTATATGATGTTTACACACTTGTTTTTGAATATTGTGACATTAAACTGGCAGACAGTGAAGTCAGAAACAATAATCTGGAAGTGACCAATAAGGAATATTCAGATAAAGTCTCTTATGATGTGGTTTCTAAAGATTTTAGAGATATTGAAAAAATCTTTGAAAAATATAACGGTAAAATTATTGCTAATTTTAAAAATAAAGAAGTTTTGGTTAAATAAATTTTTACTTTAAAAAAAAATAGATTGAAGAACAATATTTACTGTTCTTCGAAATTACTTGCATCTACACCGCACATTGGGCAGGTAAAACCATCTGGTAATTCATCAGCTTCATGAACATATCCACATACTTTACAAACAAATGCCATTGTTTTGCCTCCTTATTCTACTTCAGAAAACATATCTTTAGAAGCACCGCACATTGGACATTTGTAGTCATCAGGAAGGTCTTCAAAAGCAGTTCCTTCAGCATCTTCATCATATACATATCCACACATATTGCATTTCCATTTTGCCATAATATTTTCTCCTTTTTTAAATAACCATAAATGGCCTTTCAATAAATTAATTTTAGTTGATTTAATATATAAATTATTCTACTTCCTTGAACATCTTTTTACTGACACCACATTTTGGGCATTTAAATGCATCAGAAAGTTCTGAAAATGGAGTTCCTGGTTCGATTCCACGATCAGACAAACCTTCATCTTCATCATAAATAAATCCACATAATTTACATTTCCATTTAGCCATAAAAATAGTCTCCTTTGTTTTTAAAAAAAATCATAATTTGTTTGGAACTTTCAGGTGGTCAGGAAGCGGTTTGATACGTGCCGGCGTTCCAATGGCCAAGTAAAATGGAGGAACGCTGTGAATGACAATAGCTCCGGCAGCCACAATTGATCCTTCCCCTATTTCAACATTTGATAAGAATGTGGTGTTACCACCAATTGAAGCTCCTCTTCTTATACGTGGACCTATAAGCTCATAGTTAATCCTAACAGGATATTTATCATTAGTAAAACAAGCACACGGTCCAATGAATACATTATCTTCAATAACAGAATTAGTTGGGATGTAAACATTAGATTGAATACTTACATCATTTCCAATTACGACATTTCCTTCAATTACGGTATTCGTTCCAATCAATACGTCATCTCCAATATTGGTATTTTCCCTAATTACCACATTGTGGCCTGTTCTGAAATTATCTCCGATTACTACATCATTATATATGATTGAATTTGACCGTATCGTATAATTATTTCCTATTACAGGCGGTCTTGAAGTTGGTGAGTATTCAACACCGAATTGAATATTGTCTTTTGGATTAAATTGTAAAGGTTCTGCTATTTGTGGTTTTTCATCTAAACTGATATTATCGTAATCCTCATATCTTTCAATGACTTGAGGTTGTCTTTCAATATAATTGGGTGTTTCTTGAGTATAAACAGGTCTTTGTCTTATTTCAGATTGGGTTAACCTGGAATACTCCAAATCAAAGTCATTTCTGACTTCATTATTTCTTTTTTGTGGCTGTTTATCTTCAAGTGATGATGAAAATCTTACCATAATATCAAACCTTTATCAAATTTATTTTATTAATGAATAAAATTATGTAATTAATTAGTATATATATTAACTGGTTCAATTGAAAAATAAGAGGAACCGGGAAAAAATTATCCAAATAACATTCTGATGACTAAGAAGAAATATATTTTCACCCGAATAACCCTTAAAAAGTTACAAAATATTTATATAACTTTCAAATTAAACTACTATTTAAAAAGAGGTGTTAATATGCATTTGAAAGATTTGCTAGACAGTTTAGACTTAAGATTGAAATTACCTCAGCACTGGTACTCAACAGATATCAGTGACGATTTTGAAGAAGGAAAACTAATTGAAAATGGAGACATTACAGTAATTGAAGCTGAAAATGGCGATAAAATAAGAAGAATAAGCATTGATGTTAATGATGGAATGTCAATCATTACACATTATCCGAATGGTAAAGAAATAGGCGTCAAATACATGGACAACAAAGATGACTTTGAATACATCGGAAAAATCAGCGATTTGAAAGACTAATTTTTAAATACACCCGCCACACCATTAAAGAAATCACAGATTTGCTCTTCGTATCTGTGGACAAAATAAGCGGACAATATTCCAACAATTGCACCAGATATAATATCGCCAGGATAGTGAACACCGACGTATATTCTTGAAAATCCAATTAAAATAGCACATATGACTAAAATAACAGCCAATAGCTTATTTTTATACTTAAATATCAGTGCAAATAAAACTGCAAAAGTTGAAGTTGTGTGGCCTGAAGGAAATGACATCGGATCATCTTCTACAATCAGCAAATTGACATTATCCAAACTAACAAATGGCCTTGGCTCAAAAATCACATATTTTAAAACTAATGCTATACCATCAGCTATTAATAATGACAATAAGCATATTAAAGCAATATATCTGATATTTTTCTTTTTAAAAATTGTCGAGAGAATAATCACCAAAATACAAAGAAAGAAAAGTGAAATAAAACCTCCAAGATGTGTTATAAAAGGCATTATACTATCAAACAAGGGATTTTGGAGATTATGATTAATAAGATAAAATAAATCAACATTGATATTGGACAAATTAAAACCTCATATACTACTTAATACTTCATGATATTTAAACTATTTATTCAAAAAGATACAAATATGATTTTGGTGAGAGATTGTACGATAAGTCATTCATATTAAATGAAGTTAATGCCATTAGACGTGAAATAGGTCATGATGAAGTTAATATCTATATTGAAAACATCTATTTCAATGAGGATACAAATGAATTATGGATTATAACTGAAGACAGACCAGATAAATCTGCAATTATTGGAAAAGGAGGCTGGGTTGTTGGAAAACTAAAAGAAAAACTTAGCCTTGAAAGCATTCATGTTGAAAGCTACGGAGATTTTTTAAACAAGGAATACAAATTAAAACTATCCAAAAGGACCGTTGAAAATCTCGACTTGGATTTGGTTGGTATTAACAACTTAAAGAAAATAATCAATGACAAACTGGACAATATTTACAGTTTCAACTATGAAAATTACCTTAAACAACACCAATTCGGTGAATCTGAAAATACTGAAGCTGTTGTTGCTCTATCAGGCGGTGTTGACAGCAGCTTTTCATTGATTCTGGCTAAAAAACTGGGTTTCAATCCAACAGCCATTACAGTCGATCCGGGAACAATAATCCTTCCGAACCAGTATAAAATCAACATTAAAAACTTAACAGAAAAGCTAAACGTTGAACATGAATATTTGAGTGCCGATTATGGTGACGTTATCAAGGAGTCCTTGGAGGGCAATCTTCACCCTTGCGGAAGATGCTCTAAAAACACTTCCGAAATTGCAAAGGAATATGCAAAAAATAAAGAAATTCCAATAATTATATTTGGTGATATGCTTGCAACAGGTACACAATGCATAAATAAACAGGACGATTCATTATATCGCTTGAACCTTCCAGCAAGTTTATCAACTGGCAAGCAAGAGATAAAATCCTTAATCAGAAACTATGATTTAAGAGAGTTTAAGGGATTCGGATGTCCGCTGCTTTATGAAGTCCACAAAAAATATCCTCACCTGAAGAAATATTCAATACAGAGAATACTTAGAGAAACCCGTTCCCAAGCACTTGAACCCGGTGAAGCCCTGGATTTAATATGGAGCTTCTACAGAACCAAATAATAATTTAGAAAAAAACTAAAAGATTTCAGATTAATCAGCAATATTTAGCAATTAATATAAGCTAATAATTCATGAAGCCATAACCATTATGACATCGCAGTTTTTAAAAAAATAAGTTAAAGGAATTTTAAATTCCCTTTTTTTCAAATTCTTCATTTAAAAATACTTTAAGGTTACCGCGAGCTAACTCCACCATTTCCGGAGCAGGTCCACCGACAACACGTCTGATTTTAACGTTTTCAGCAGGATTTAAAGCATTCTGAATTAACTCATCAGCCAATTCCAACTTGTCAAAGCCCAAATCAACTGCAATATCATCAATAAACTTGGAAGTGATATCCTCTTCAGCCATGTTGCTGGCAGTGGCTTCATTTACAATACGGCCAACAATCTTATGAGCTGTCCTGAAAGGTATATCCTTTTCACGGACCATGATATCTGCCAAATCAGTGGCTGTTGCAAAATTACGGCCTGCAAGCTCAGCGCATCTGTCAGTATTGAACTCAACTGAAAGTAACATCCTAGTAACGATTGACAAAGTGTCCTCACTCACTTTCAATGCATTCCATAAATGAGGAGTGATTTCCTGCAAATCACGGTTATAAGTGTATGGAATGGCCTTTAAAATAGTTAAAATAGTGACAAGTTCACCATTGACAATGGTTGATTTACCCCTTGCAAGCTCTGCAACATCAGGATTTTTCTTTTGAGGCATGATAGATGATGTTGATGAATATTCATCAGCCATTTCAATAACACCGAACTCATATGTACTCCACAAAATCAATTCTTCACAGATTTTGGATAATGTGGTGCATAAGCTGGTTAAATCAAATACTGTTTCGGCAATGAAATCCCTTGCAGAAACTCCATCCATTGAATTTTCCAGATAAGCGTCAAAGCCCAATAATCGAGTGGTCAATTCACGATTGATTGGAAAACTGGTGGTTGCCATGGCAGCACTGCCTAATGGATTTAAATTGACACGTTTATAAGTGTCTTCCAAACGTTCATAATCCCTTTTTAAAGCCTGCGCATGAGCCATCAGATGATGTGCTATTGTAATCGGCTGGGCATGCTGCAAATGGGTAAAACCGATGAAAACATCATTTAAATGTTCACCAGCCATTTCAACCAATCCTTCAATAAACTCCAAAATGCCAATTTGAATGCCAATAATCCTTTCCCTTAAAACCAACCTGATGTCGGTTGCAACTTGATCATTACGTGATTTTGCAGTATGCATATAACCCGCTTGAGGTCCAATCTTAGATGTGACATAGTTTTCAATAGCCATGTGAACATCTTCAACTGACGGATCAAAAACCAAAGCACCATAACCTTCCTCTTTAAGTTCATCAAGTACACATAAAATGTTATCGGCAATTTCAGCGTCGATAATACCTTCATGCTTCAACATTGAAGTGTGTGCAAAATTAGTTTTAATATCAGCTTCAAAAATTATTTTATCGGCATCTAAAGAAGAAGTATATTCAGCCGCTTCATCAGTCATTCCTGTTTTAAACCTACCATTTCTTATATTATCCACAAGAATCACCATTAAAAATTAAAAAAAAGAAAAAGATTTAATTAAAAATCTTATTTTTTCATTTCAGTGTATCCGCATTTACCACAAGCTACTCTGTCACCATGGTCTGCCATGAATACACCTTCACCGCAACGAGGACAAATTTGGTTTTTTCTTTCAATTTTGTCGCCATCTACTTTGTAAAGATCAGATTTTCTTACCATAAAATCACCTATTCTTCTTCGTCTTCAGCTGGTTCAGCAGCTTCAGTATTTTTAGCAATTACATGTTTAGTTTCAATGTATTCTAAATCTTCTACAGTATCATAAACTTTAGCATAACCTAATGCTTTAGGTTCACCGTAGTGTGGTTGTACATTGTCTACAACAACAGTTTCTTTTTTAGCATTTAATAAAGCTACTAATTTAGATTTAACATCTAATACTTTAGGAGTAGCTTCTCCGTCATAATCAACATAGAATTTGATTTCTTTTCTATTAAACAATTTATTTTCTTTTTCTTCAAAAATATCAATTTCCATAATTAAGCCTCACTTAATTTTATTCTTCAATAAATGCATCAATCAACGTTTGAGCTTTATCTATTGTATCAGAAACATTTAAAATAACTAAACCTTCGTTAGGTTGACCATATAATATGGTTGTATCCTCACTGGCCATTAAGATACAAGGAAGAACTGCAAGATCTTCTTCCCCGGCCACATCAATTACATAACATTCGCCACTGTCACATAATCGAAGAGCCTTGCCTATGGTTTCCCATAGATCATCAGTAATGTATCCTGCGGGATTGGTAGTTTTTAAAATATTTTCCGTATGTATAACATCATGATCGTAATTTTTTCTCTGAATTAAATTATCAATAATAGCAAGATTGGGATATAACTCATGTTCAATGAGATTAGAGAAAGTAGCATCACCTACAGATATTAAAAATTTAGAAGATTTGATTTCATCAATTGCATCTTCAAAATTTGGATATAATTTGCCTAAAGGCTTTTTAAGTTCGATTATTATATCTTTATTTAATTCTGCATCTAAACGTAACACTCAATCACTACCTAACCCTTAAACAATATTCTCCAGGAATTTGAATATTTAATTCACGAGCTAATTCAGATTCTTCAGGATTACTAATAATTAAAAGACCGCTCCAATTGTCTGAAGTTGGATTGCCGCATGATGGGCAGCGATCTTTATTTGATAACATCTTACAAACAGTACACGCTTTCATTTTTAAGCCTTCTTACTTTTTTGTTTTGCTTCTTCAATCCATTCAAATCTACCTAAATTATTTTGTCTCATTGTAAGACCAATTTTAGTATCTTTAACAGAATTGTCTTTAAGACTAATAGCTACAGTTCTTGCTCTAACTAAATCTCCTTCATCCAAAGTTTTATTAGATTCTCTTGCAAGCAATGCTCCTCTTTTAGCATCATAAGTAATATAGTCATCAGTTACTTGTGATACATGGACTAAACCGTCCATAGGACCAATTCTAACAAAAGCACCGAACTCAGCTATTTCAATAACTTCACCATCAATAATTTCTTGTTGTTCCGGTTTAAAGAATATTGAGTTGAAAATAACATTATGATATGAAGCACCATCACCCATAATAAGTTTACCTTCACCAAGTTCTTCAATTTCATTGGCACAGATGAATAACCCTAAATTTTTGTCTAAACGACCGTTATAAGTCTCATTTAAAGTTTCGATTGCAACCTTTTCACGAGGCTCATCAAATCTTCTAGGAGGTATTCTCACTGTGTCTTCAATTTTGACCTTGTAGTACAAAACAATCCCTCATTTTTTTATTTTTTTATGAATTTTTAATTAATTTGATAAGTTTAACATATTTTATATCTTACCGTCAACAGTTATATAATTTTTTTGCCTTAAATAAACAACAGTAATTCCCTTTGCTTTTGCACGTTTTTTTAATTCTATGTCATTTGTAGCTAAAACTTCTGAAACTCTCAGTAACGCATCATCCACAGTTTCGTTTTCAAGCAATGAAATATCCTTTATTTCAACTTTTGAAGAATTAGCTAACTTTAAGGCTAAATTAGCATTTAAACGTATTTTACCTTTGTTATTTCTTTTCAAACCCTTCAATTCATTGATAACAAAGCTTGGAGTAGTTAATTTATAAGAAGGTAATAAGTTTTCAAGTTCAGTGATGATATCAACATTGAACTGAAAAGGAACCATAAAAAAATTGGTATCAATTACAACTTCTTTAATGCTCATTATTGCCCTCAAACACTACTTAATAATACCATATCCAATTAATCTCCAACGTGCACCAACACGACGGGACAATGCTACCCTATCACCAGGACTTGCACAAACCGGCAATTTAAGTACAACATCGACAACATCTTTTTTGGCTGATGTAACAACACCAATTGTAGTTGTAGTACCACAATTAATCATTAAAGGTTCTTTGAGTTTAATTGGAGCAACATCACGTTCTTCTTTAGTACCTACTACCCTATCAAGCAAATGAGATTCCATAGTGAAGTTATCTAAAACATCAGGCAAAGTACCTTCTTCACCAGCTACAGAACCTGAAAGAGAATCTGATTTAGTTAAAGATGGATCCAATTTGGTTGCAATACCAACAAGTCCTCCAGGACCTATTTCTTTAACCTGCTTACCGTTAGCTTCAAGACCAATAATCTCAGAAGTCAAATAGATTCTCTGATTATTGTTATTAATACCCGGCCTGATTTCAATAGTATCGCCAAGTCTTAATTTACCTTGAACTAGAGTACCACCAATAACTCCTCCTTTGATTTTATCTGCACCGGAACCCGGTTTGTTAATATCAAATGACCTTGCAACATGCATTAAAGCGCTGCCATCCAACTTCCTTTCAGGAGGTTCGATATTTTTAAGCATAGCTTCAATTAATATATCCATGTTTGCACCTTGTTGAGCAGAAACTGGTATTATTAAAGCGTCTTCAGCACAAGTACCTTTAACAAACTCCTTAATTTCATTATAACTTTCAATAGCTCTTTCTTTTGAAACAATATCAATTTTATTTTGAACAACAATCACATCTTTAACACCGATAACGTCAAGTGCCATAAGATGCTCTTTAGTTTGTGGTTGTGGACAATGTTCATTTGCAGCAATTACTAAAACTGCTCCATCCATTATAGCAGCACCAGATAACATAGTCGCCATTAAAGTTTCATGCCCTGGAGCATCAACGAAAGAAACTTTTCTAATCAATTCAGTTTCACTACCGCAAATTTCACAAACATCGGCAGTAGTATAACATTCAGGCTCCCCACATTCAGGACATTTCCTGAATTCAATATCCGCATATCCTAAACGAATGGAAATACCTCTTTTAGTTTCTTCACTGTGAGTATCTGTCCATACTCCGGATAATGCTTTAGTAAGAGTAGTCTTACCGTGGTCTACATGACCAACCAAACCTATGTTAACATCTGACTGTACATTCACAGATAACCACCTTTTTTAATAATTTTAATTCAACATAAAGTAAAAATAAGAAAAATAGTAGAACTATTCTTCCTCTTCTTCACCAGCACCAAGAATTTCAGCTATTGGTTTTGCTCCTTCTTTAACAACAACACTGTTAATTTGTACGATATCATCAGCAATAGTGTTACCTCTTACGGTTTTTCTCCTTTTAACACCATCAACGGCTATTCTTTTTCTAACACCTTTGACTTTTTTTGCTTTTTTAGGATGATAACCAGTACCGCCAGTTAATAAACTTTTGATTCTTCTAGTACCAGAAACATCTTTTTTCATGGTAAAACCATTTTTATCACTACCGCCTGTGATTTTTAAAGTATAACCATCTAAACCAACAATTCCACCATCAAATTCATCACCAATGACTAAACCGTTTAAAGCTTTAGTATCATCGACTTCAACTTGATAAGAATCTGCTTTATTAGAAACAACTACTTTGAATGCCATGGTATTCCTCCTTATTTTTTATTTATCCTCATATTATTATTCAAAAAGACCGAATTTACCCCAATCAGGATCTTGTTTACGCTTGATTTCTAAAAATTCATAGAGAGTCTCAAATTCATCTTCAGTTAATTTATCTTTAAACTCTCTTTCAATGAATTTATAATGTTTTTCAGGAATGTCTATGAATAATTCATCCCCTTCATCGAAATCTTTACCGACTATTGCATTGTCAATAGCCATAGCAACCCTTTGACCTCTAGAAATATCCGGTAATGTTTCACCTTTATCTTCCATACTGGCAATTACACCGACACTTTCACCATTTTTATTAATCAGTTTTTGACCTTGTTTTACTGTTCCGCTTAAAGCTTCAACACCAATAATGGCAGGTTTGCTTTGACGGAAGACTAATTTTGGAAGTGACATGAATTTAGCCGGTTTAATAATTGCATCGTAAAATGCTTTTTTGCGAGCTTCTTCTTTTTGTTTAATCCATTCTTCATAATCTTCAATAATCTGATAAATTACATCACCTTTAAAAAGCTTAACATCAGAATTATTAAAATCTTCTTCTGAATTTTGATGAACGCCAACATTGAATGCAATGATAGCACCATGGTTTTCATCTTCTTTTAGAGCAATTGAAGAATTGATTATATCTCTACGATTAACGTCTCCAATATCTGCTTCACGGATTGGAATATCCAACTCTTTCAACAATTGAACAATAGCTTCAAGAGAACCAAGAGTGTCTGCTTTAACTAAAATACCCTCATCATCAGTACTGATAGTAATGTCCTCAATTTCCTTTAAGATTTCCTCTTCAACATCCTCCTCATCATTTAAAACCCTTAAAGGAGAACCGGAAACAACATCATCCAAATTAGGAGCAGCTATCTTAATACCTGCAGCCGCTACAACTTCATCGAATTTCTGGAATTTCTTTTTGGAATCCCTCATTTCCTCTAAAGGAAGAGGCCTTAAAATAGATCGGATTTTGGTAGTTAAAACTTCATTGTTAGAAGTCATTAAAGCAATTTCATCATTAGTTCTTAAAACACCATCATAAATAATGCTATCAACCGTAAGTCCAAGTCCTGTTTCTTCCTTAATTTCCAAAACAGTTCCCTTGGCCGGAGCATCTTCATTGATTTCAAGCTGTTCAGTTAAATATTCTTGAGCAAGTCCTAAAAGCATAGCTAAAACTTCAATGATTCCTTCACCTGATTTTGCACTAATAGGAATAATGGAAATCTGTGAAGCGAAATCACTAACCCTATCAAATCTTTCGGATTGGAAACCCTCTTTGTGAAGAGTACCAACAATCTCATAAACTTTAGTGTCCAAAGCCTGCTGAACACTTTGCGCCTGTTGATTAAAAGATTCTTTAAAGGAAACACCCTCATGAGTTTCCCAACCAAAAAGCATATCGATTTTATTAGCTACAACAATGAATGGAGTTTTATACATTTTAAGAATGTTTAAAGCTTCATAAGTTTGTGGTTTAAAACCATCATTAACATCAACAATTAAAACTGCCAAATCAGCCAATGCTCCACCACGTTTTCTTAAACTGGTGAATGCAGCGTGTCCTGGAGTATCGATAAAGAACAATCCAGGAATCAAATCTTTAATTGTCAATGCAGAAATGAAGTTTCCACAAATTTCATCTATAGTATCATTCGGAATCTCGGTAGCCCCAATATGTTGAGTAATACCGCCGGCTTCCTTATCGGCAATAGTACTTCCTCTAATATAATCTAACAAAGTAGTTTTTCCATGGTCTACATGTCCTAAAACTGATACAATAGGGGATCTAATTTTCATAATATCTTTTAAATAATAACCTTAAATTTATTCATAAATTAAATTGTTATCAACAATTTGATAATCGCAAATTTCATCTTCATCAAAGAAAAGACCAATTTCTCTTTCTGCAGAAGCTGGAGAGTCTGAAGCGTGAATAATGTTTCTTCCAGTATCCATACCATAATCTCCTCTAATAGTACCAAGATCTGCTTCTAAAGGATTAGTTGCACCGACTAATTTCCTAATAGTAGTAATAGCTTCTTCTCCTTCAATTACCATAGCAAGAGCTGGTGAAGAAGTAATATATTCAACTAAACCTGGGAAGAATGGTTTTTCAGCATGTTCTCCATAATGAGTTTTTGCTAATTCTTCATCAATTTGCATTAATTTAACAGCTACAATTTGAAGACCTTTCTCTTCAAAACGGGACAATATTTTACCCATAAGACGTCTTTGAACAGCGTCCGGTTTCATCATTACAAAACTTTTTTGAATCATTCTTTAACCCATTTAACTTTTCTTGGAACTCTTCCGAGTTTAATCATATTCTTTTCACATTTGCTGCTACAAAAGAAATAAATTGAACCGTCTTTTTTGACGTACATCTTTCCTGTACCTTCTTCTATTTCTTTATGACAGAATGAACAAGTTCTCATGTTCTTACACCTTCTTAAGGAGTTCTAATTTCCTTAGCTTCTCTAATTGTATCAAGTAACATTAAAATGTCGCCTTCTCTTACAGGACCCATAATGTTTCTTGTTAAAATTCTTCCTTTATCTCTACCATCGAGGATTCTGCATTTGATTTGCATTACCTCACCAGTCATACCAGTTCTTTTTAAAACT
>JAFZMD010000069.1 GCA_017553445.1 Methanobrevibacter sp.
ATTTTTTTATAATATTTTTATAATTATTATTATTTTAATCTATTCAACGGTATTTTAATAATATTTATATTAATTAAGATTAATTAGCTAATATATTTCTATTTCTGTTATTTTTAACTTCAATATATTAAAAATTCAAATATTAAATTTTTTCTATTTTTAATTAAACTTTAAATTAAAGAAAATCATATATTAATATTAGATAAATTATAAGGATTGTTTTTTTATGAAGTATTTGGTTGTTGGTGCAGGAAATGCTAGTAGGCCTGTTGCAAGATTGCTTAATCATTTAGGTCATGATGTTATTATAACTGATTTAAAGGAAATTTCAGAGTTTAAAAGTGATGTTCAAAGAATTCTGCTTCAAATGGAAAATGAAGGCATTAAATTGGATTTAGGAAATAAATCCCCTAATCTGGAAGGAATTGAAGCTGTTTATGCTCCTCCAACATTGCCTGACTCAGCCCCAATAGCTAAATTAATCAGGGAATCTGACGTCAGCGTTTTGACCAATGAAGATTTCTCAGAAATTGTAAATGATCTGATTCCCGTTGACATCATAGGCATTACCGGCACGATGGGCAAGACAACAACCACTTTCATTACAACCAGTTTATTCAAACAGGCGGGATATAAGGTATGGTCCTGCTCTTCACTGGTAAATAACCTGGTTTCCGAAGCTATAATTGACGGAATAGTCAAGGGAAAAGCTGATGATTGCGACATTGCTATTTTTGAACTTCCTCATGGAACTATTGGCCTTTTGAACAGTTTAAAAATTAAAATAGGTCTTTTGACCAACGTTGCAGAAGACCATTTGTCCGAGTTCGGCGGCTCACTTGAAAAGTACCAGCAGAGAAAACTAATCCTTGAAAAGATGTCCGAAACATTTATCGCAAATTACTCATGTTTTGATATAATAAATCCTCAAAGAGACGATGCATTATATTATGCTTTGGATGAAGATGTTGATTTTAAAGGCACCGTTGGTGATGAATCATTAAAGATAGAATATAATAGCAAAGGCTTTACTACTCCCTTCTACATGATGAGCTACTTTTTTGAAAATTCCGTTGCGGCAAGTGCCGTGGCACTGACATATGGCATTAAGGAAACAGACATTATCGATGCATTGACTGTGTTTAAGGGATTGCCTGCACATATGGAGGATGTGGGTGATTATAACGGAAGAAAAGTAATCCTGGACTCCGCATTTTTATATGACGGAATGAAAATAACCCTGGATTACTTCAAGGATGAAAGCGTGGTGCTCTTCCTTGACCATTTTGACACATTATCCGTTCGTGATAAGGCCGAAGTCGGTGAACTTGTAAGCAATTATGATATCAAGACAGTAATTGCAAGCGGATTCAATGAAGTGACACAGGAAGTGGAAATGCCGGCCGCTCATGAACTTTTGGATGCCATAACCAATCCCAAAATCCAAAAGGTTGCAGTTGAAAACATAGAAATCGCAGCGGCCGAAACATTCAAATATTCTGCTCCTGGAGATATAATTCTTCATATGGGACCGCTTATAGCATATGACAGGCTTACAACCGTAGAAAAAATCATGAAAGGACTTGATGAAGGAAGTAAAAAATATGACTAGAAAAACGTTTGGGGTAATTGGGGTCTGCGGAGCAAACGGCAATCTGATTGCAAGAATCCTTAATCAAAGGGGATATGATGTAATCGGAACGGATCTGTCCTCTGCTGAAGAATGCAGATTTAAGAAATCCTTGGATGGCTATGACATGGAACTCTATTACGGTGAAACTCCGGATGAATTTTTCGAAAAGTCAGATTACATTGTGCCTCCGGCAAGCCTTTCTGAAAAGTCAGATGTTTTTCAAAAGATTGGCGACTCACTCTTTGAGCTCAGTGATGTCATTGACCAGTTCAAGCCTGATAAGCCCGTATTTGGAATAACGGGAACGAATGGAAAGACAACCACAACGACGCTACTTAAAAAAATAGCTTATGACAATGGTATCATTCCTGCAGAACATAACCTTGAAAAGATGCAGGGAAATGCCGAATTCATTCCTATTTTGCAGTCAAGACTTGATGGGGACGTGGCAATTCTTGAAGTTGGAACCTTTGGCGTTCCCGGAACTATAAAAAGGATAGTAAAAAATTCCAATATTGAATCAGGACTGATTACCAATATAACTCCAGACCATTTAAGCGATTTGGGAAGTTTCATGGATTATGCTCATGTCAAAGGGGAATTCATAGAGGAACTCAATGGAAAGCAGCTGATAGTCAATGGACAGGATCCGACAATAATGGGACTTTTAAGGGAATATGATTTCAATGGAGAGCTGATTACCTTTGGAGTCGACGAAACATTTGAAAGCATCAATACAAAGGAATGTGTCTGCGGCCGTGAAATCAAGGTAAAGGAGCTGATTTCCGGATGCGGATATTATTTCTGTCCATGCGGCATTACAACCCCTCAGGTGGATTATATTGCAACCAATGTTGATTTGAAAAACCGCACCTTTGATTTGCACACTCCAAGTGAAAAATTGACAGTCAAAATGGCAATTGACGGACTTCACAATGTCTATAACGTTGTTGGAGTCATCATTGCAGCACATGTATTTTTAAAGTTGCCGTACGATAAGATTCTGGAATCTATAGCCACCTTTACAGGTGTTGAAGGAAGGATGGAGAAGGTTGCAGAAATTGATTCCAAAGAGATTTATGTTGATTATGCACATAATCCCGCAGGCGTTCAGACGGTTCTAAGCCAGTTCAGGAACCTGTTCGGAGATTTCACGTGTGTCATTACGGTATCCTCAGAATCCGGTGAGGAGGGCGATTTGGCGATATTTGATAATGCACTTGAATTTTCAAAGTATGTCGTTCCGGCATCCGCCCCATCACAAAAGATTGCTCAGGAGCTTATTTCAAAAGATCCTTCTTTAAGCGAAAAAATCATATTCGATTCCGTCGATAACTTTGTTAAGAAAGGAACCCTTGGGGCAAGCTATGATGAGGTCGAAACCGGAATCAGAAAAGCCCTTGATTGTGACTGCAATCTAATCGTAGCCATTGGGGAAGCAGCAACCAAATTCAAATCATGTGTTGATAAATTATAACGGATTTCTTTCAATCTGGTTAAAAGAGATGCAATTTATATATAATATTAATTTACAAATTATTATTGTCTAAAAAAAATTTAGAAAAAGATTTAAAATTAAAAATTTCGTGTGATAAAATGTCTGAAGATAAGTTGTATCGTAAAGCAGAAAAAAGAGCGGATGAAAAAATTGGTTTTTATCGTCATTTATATAGTTTCATTGCTGTAAATGTGGCTTTTATTGTTATGAATGTTATTTTTTCTCCAGGAGAATGGTGGTTTTATTGGATAACTGGTTTATGGGCAATTGGTTTAATATTCCACTTCTTAAAAGTATTCGTTTTCTATGATGGGGATAGAAGAGATAAAATGATTGAAAAGGAAATGGAAAAAATGAAAAAATAAGTTTTATTTTATTCAGATTCGGAACTTAACCGTTCTGAATCATATACATTACCATCGGCCATTAGCTATTGAAAATTTGACTTTAACATTAAAACTGATTTTTGAAAATACTTGTCAGATGCTCTCACTATCTTTATAAGTATTTAATAACTAAAATTACATTATGACTACTTACATCAAACACCCATTGATTAAAAAAGATTCAATAGAATCAAGATTATATCAGCAAGTGTTGGCAGGGGATGTTTTAAAGAAAGGAAATACGATGGTTGTCGCACCTACTGCTTTGGGTAAAACTATTGTGGCAATTCTTGTTGCGGCCGATCGTCTGCAGAAGGTAAAGAACTCTAAAGTTCTTATCTTGTCTCCTTCAAAGCCTTTGGCTATTCAGCATGAAGCCAGCTTTAAGGAGTTTCTGACGCTTCCATGTTCATCAATCACAGGTTCAGTCAAAACCGATGAGCGTGTTAAAAGATGGGAGGAGTCCAGAATCATTTCAGCAACTCCCCAAACTGTCGAGTCTGATCTGCTGAATGGAAGGTATGATTTAAGTAGTGTATCATTAATTGTTTTTGATGAATGCCACCATGGTGTTGGGGCATATTCCTATGTTTATTTGGCTTCAAGATATGTCAAGGAATCCAATTATAATCTAATCTTAGGATTGACTGCTTCTCCGGGTTCCGATAAGGCAAAAATCAAGGAGGTCTGTGAAAATTTATATATCCAGAACATCGTTGTCAAGACGGAAAATGACAGGGATGTAAAGCCCTATTTCAATCCTGTTGAAATCGATTGGGTCAGAATCAAGATGAGTGATGAACTGGATAAGATTAACAAATCATTGGAAAAGGCCCTGAAAATAAGACTTAAAACTTTAAAAAGCATGGGAGTCATTAAGACAATATCCGTTACTAAAGTTGATGTTTTAAAGGCTCGTGGTCGTATTCAGGCAGAAATCGCCCGTACAACAAATCCAAAAAAGGAATTGTTTCAGGCCATTTCCATTTTAAGTGCGGTTATCAATATTCAGCACGCGCAGGAACTTGTTGAAACCCAGGGGGTTCATCCTTTCAACAAATACATTGTTCGTCTGCGCAAGAAAAAGACTAAGGCATCCAGGTCGTTAATGAACGATCCGAATTTCTCACGTGCCGTCAGGTTGGCCCATAATGCCGAAAAAAATGGCTGGGAACATCCTAAACTTAGAGCACTGGCCGAAATATTGAAAAAAGAGCTGGGTAGTGATGGCCAGACTACACTTCAAACTACAAGATACGGCGATAAACAGGATAAAAAGGCTTCAAAAATTATTGTCTTTACTCAATTCAGAGATACCCTTGAAATGATTCATCAAAAGCTTGAAAGCGAAGGAATAAAATCCGTAAAGTTCTTTGGCCAGGCAACTAAAGATGGTGAAAAGGGTTTAACCCAGAAAGAGCAGAAGGAAATTATCAAAGCCTTTAGGATGGGTGAATATGACGTTTTGATTTCAACCAGCGTTGCAGAAGAGGGCATTGATATTCCTGCCGTTGATTTGGTTGTACTGTATGAGCCCGTTCCGTCTGAAGTGCGCATGATTCAGCGCCGTGGAAGAACAGGACGTAAAAGAACCGGTCGTGTGAAAGTTTTAATCACTAACGGAACGCGTGATGAGGGATATTACTGGTCTTCAGTCAGAAAAGAGGACAGCATGAAAAACCAGCTTATTGATTCTAAGGTTTTAAAGGAATTGAATGAGTCTGCCATTGCAAGGATGGATAATGAAAAGAAAGTCAAGGTTATTGATAAGCCCAAAGAAGAAAAACTGCCACTGGTTTATGCTGATTCCCGTGAAGGAAACTCAAAAGTCATCCGTTATCTGTCGCAAATGGAAATGGATGTCAAGATTCATTCAATGGCCGTTGCAGATTATCAGGTTTCTGATGAAGTGGCCATTGAGCGAAAGACCGCCAAGGATTTTGTAAGTTCAATGATTGATAAGCGTCTCTTTAAACAGGCAAGGGAGTTGTCTGAAGAGTTCAAGCGCCCGTTAATGATTCTTGAAGGTGATGACCTATACTCTGGAATGGTCAATCCAAATGCTATCCGGGGAACTATCGCATCCATTGCGCTGGACTTTGGCATAAGCATCATCCCAACCAGGGATGCTCAGGACACTGCTGCAATGATTAAAAGGATTGCTATTCGAGAACAATCTGGTGAGAAGGCCAATATTCAGATTCGGACGGATAAGAAGCCGGTTAGTTTATGGGAACAGCAATTGTTTATTGTCGAATCCCTGCCTAGTATAGGGCCTGTCAATGCTAAAAATTTATTGGAACACTTCGGGTCTGTTTCTGAGGTATTCAATGCTTCTGAAAGTGAGTTGATGGAAGTTGAAGGGATAGGAAAAATCACTGCTCAAAATATCCGAAAAGTTATCGAATCCAAGTATCTGTATTTTAAAAAGGAGATTAAAGAGAAAAAACTTCTTTAATATTTTATTTAAGTAAATTTAATTTTTCCGTCAATAATAGTTGAATAAAACATCGTTTTAGTTATATTTAATTAGTATAACTTATAAAATGTTGTATGAATAATATTACTTTACTTAATTATTAATAATTTTAGGTATTTTTTATATTATTTCAATGAATTTTGATGGGAGAAATTATTTATGAAATATAGATATTTATCCATAATTTTTTTAGTATTGGTATTGTCTATAGGTGCTGTCTGTGCACAGGATGACATTGTTGCTGATGCAGCCGACATTTCTGCTTCAAGCAGTGGGGATGTTTTATCCGTAGATAATAATGCCGATATTTTAGAAAATGAACTAGGTTCTGGGAATATTATCGAAATAAATGATGAAAATTATAATAATTATTTTTCTGAGAGCGGTACTATTCTCGAAAACGCTAATATTTCTGATAATGATACTATAATTCTTGGAAATATTAATGATAAAGTATTTGATATTGACAGGCCTTTAAACATAACATCCAATGGTACGCCTATTAATAATATTGAGATTACTTTAAATAGGGGCAGTGATAATTCTATTATTGAAAATTTAACTATTATGAATGATGGTGATGTAACTACAATTTTCGTTTCTGATGTGGAAAACATTACAATTATATCAAATAAGATTTTTGTTAATTCACTAGGAAATGACAATGACGTTTGTGCTGTTTATGCAAATCTGGCTAATAACCTAAAAATCATGGACAATATTTTTGAATACGTTGGCAGGGATAATGATACTCATTCTAACTCCAATATTGTTATAGATATTGTCAAATCCGATGGTGTTCTTATTGAAAAAAATAAAATTCAATTTGATGTTGAAAGCAATGCAACAGCACCAAATAAGGTTATCCAGGCTTCACAGTCTAATGATATGATTATTTCACATAATAGAATTGTTGCAGCTATTCCTTCCCGTTCTATTGACTGGTATACAGGTAATGTTTATTCTGAAGGTATCGATTTAGATGATTGTAATGAGGTTACTTTTACCCGTAACATTATGGCTGTAAAATCTAGCGGTTATACTGGTGAGTATGATACCATTTATGGAGTTCATGCTACTGGTAATAATGTGTCCGTAGTTGGAAATCTAATCGGTGTTCTTGATGCACCTTACGGATATGGTGTTGTCATTTCAGGTGAAGAATTTGCTATAGGTTATAATTTAATCTATTCTGGTATTGATATAATAGAACTTTTAAATAAAAGTATAAATTTCACAGACTATAATTATGATGATGCCGCAAAAAGTGGATTTTATGATAATTTAACTACTTCAATCGATATTAAAACCATTATTGACGATTTAATTTCCAATATTACCACTCCTTATGCATGTGGTATTGAGGTTGACGGTCTTTCAACTGGTGTAATTGAATTAAATATGGTAGCTACTGCTGCTGTTTCATCATATGGAATTTATACTGCGAATTGGGCTGGGGATGTAATTGCTGAAATGGATATGAACTTTATTCTTGGCGCCGGAGATGCTGTTTTTGGAATGTCTTTAAGCGGTAGCGAATCCCTTGTTGAAACTTCTGCAATAGTTTTGTTTGGTAACTATACAACAGGTATTGCTTCTACCATGAATAATATTAACATCACTTCTGTTGCAATTGACTCTCTAGGATCTAATGAAGGCACTCCTTCAGGTTATGACATGATGGGTATTGAAACTACTGGTATTCACATTGTCAGTGGTGATGCAAGCATTACAAACTCTTATGTCAATACTACCGGTAAATATGCAGTTGACTTTAAAGGTGAAGGTGCAGTAACTGGTAATAACTTAACTGCTGAACTGTTAACTGGAGACTTTTCTGTTGATTATATTCAAGGTAGCAGTGTTTTAGTTGTTAATAACACTCCTGAAATGTACTTAGATTATATTTTAACCAATGATACATTCTATGTCTACTTTGATGATGAAGGAAGAATAAGAGAACAGATTGTTGCTGATAATTTAACATTCAAAGGTGAATTCTCTAATTTGGTAGATAAAATTATCATTGACAGGCCTATTGATTTGTTAAGTGATGATGCTCGTTTAATTGATTTGGGTATTGAAATTCTTTCTGATAATGTTACTGTTGAAGGTTTTATGTTCCGTCATATGGATTTATCTGAAGTAATTTGTATTGATGAAGTCAATAATGTTTCAATTAAAGATAATGTCTTTGAAGGTACTGGTGTAGATGATGATAATAATTATCTTATTCACATAATAGATTCAGATAATGTTTTAATTGATACAAATTCCATTAATTTTGCTGTTGAAAGTAATGGCACTTATCATAATAAAGTTATTTGTGCTTATGGCTCTGATAATTTATTTATTTTAAGTAATGAAATTAAAGCTAGTTTGCCTCCTCGTCCTATCAATTGGACTAGTGGTGAGGTTTATTCTGAAGCAGTCTCCTTAACTGAGTGTAATAATGCTGTTTTGGATGATAACACTATGAGGGTTTTATACAATATAAAAACAAGTGAATATGATACCATTTATGCAATACATCTTTCCGGAGATAATGCAACTATTCTTGGAAATGAAATAACTGTTCATGGAGTATATGGGTATGGTCTTGTTATTTCTGGGGAAAACTTCACTATTGATGAAAATGACAAATTAAAAATTAATAGGATTGATGTTGAAAGTGATGCTTATGCATGCGGTATTGAGGTTGACGGTCCTTCAAGCGGTGTAATTAATAAAACCAATATTAATGTAAAAGGTGATTCCGCTTACGGTATTTACACTGCTAACTGGGCCGGTGATGCAATAGTAAATATTACTGGAAACATGATTACATCAAGCGGTATTACTGCATTTGGAATGTCCTTAAGCGGTAGTGAAGCTTTCCTTGAATTAAATTCTATTCTTCTCTTGGAAGGTAACTTTACAACAGGTATCGCTTCTGCCGTTGATAATATTTTAATCAATAGTAATACAATCAACGCTAACGGATCCAATGTCGGTACTCCTGCAGGTTATGACTCAATGGGCATTGAAACCACAGGTATCCACATTGTAAAAGGTAATGCAATCGTAACTGATAATGAAATCAAAGCCAATAATGACTATGCAGTTGACTTTGATGGTGAAGGTCAAGTGACTGGCAATGAAATACTTGCTAAAATCGCTACCGGCGACTTTGCAGTTGATTATGATCCAATTCCGGATGTCATTGTTGAGAATAACACTCCTGAAATGGATTATAAATTAACTAATGACACATTCTTCATATACTTCTATGAAGACGGATGTTTAAAAGACCAAGTGAAAAATGATAATTTAACATTCATCGGCGAATTCTCTAATGTGAGTGATGTAATCTTCATAAATAAGCCTATTGCTTTATTAAGTGATAACGCTACTTTGAATAACATGGCCATGTTTATCCAATCAGAAAATGTTACCGTTGACGGATTTAATTTCATTGGCGAATTGGCCGGAATAGATATTTCAGAAGCTGATAATGTTGAAATCATAAACAACAACTTCAATGTTACAAGCGAAGGTGACTATGGTAATTTTGTCATATGCATTAATGAATCTGATAATGTTTTAATTGAGAACAATACAATTATTTTTGGTGTTAAAACTAACGATACATATAGAAATATGGCTATTCAGGCTCAAGACTCTGAGAATTTAAACATGTCAGGAAACATGGTAGTTGCTTCATTGCCTGCTCGTCCTATTGACTGGACTAACGGAACAGTCTATACTGAAGGCGTTATTTTAGATGGCTGTGATAATGCATATCTATTCAATAACACTATTGCAGTTAAATCCAATAATCAAATCAGTACTTATGACACTATCTATGCAGCAGACATTAAAGGAGATAATGTATCCCTTATCGGTAACAGAATCGGTGTTCTTGAGGCTCCTTATGGATACGGTGTTGTTATTTCAGGTGAATACTTTAAAATTGCCGAAAATGAAATTTATGCCGGTCAAAACGGTACTTATGCCTGCGGTATTGAAGTCGACGGTCCTTCAAATGGTATAATTGGTACTAACTTAATCTATGCTATTGCTAATGATTCAGCTTATGGTATTTACACTGCTAACTGGGCTGGAGATGTAATAGTAGATATCGCCGATAATTTTGTTTTCGCTGATGCTAACTCTCCGTTTGGCATGTCATTAAGCGGTAGTGAAGCTTTAGTTGAAAATAATAATGTTTTAGTGCTAGGTAACTATACTACAGGTATTGTCTCTGCTGTTGGTGACATTACAATCAATAATAATACAATCAATGCTAGCGGATCCAATGAAGGTACTCCTTTAGGCTATGACATGTTTGGCATTGAAACCACCGGTGTTCACATTGTGGGCGGAAATGCAATCGTAACAGACAATAATGTCACTACCACTGGCGAATTTGCTGTAGATGCTAAAGGTACTGGTGAAGTTACTGACAATTATCTTGTTGCCGCACAATACACTGGTGATGCTAGTGTCGATAACATTATAGGTGACACTATTGTAGCAAATAACACTCCTGCAATGCAGAGAGCTATAATTTCAGCTGAAGATGTTGTAATGTATTATAAAAACGGTACAAGATATGTTGTAGTATTGTCAGACCAAAATGGAAATCCATTTGCTAATAAAACAGTTACTTTAACAGTTAACGGTGCTTCCTATAACAGAACTACTGATGAAAACGGTACTGCTTCATTGGCTATTAATTTAAACAGTGGTAATTACACTGCATCCGCTTTCTATGCTGGTGTGGATACTAATTCAACCACTGAAAATAGTATTACCATTTTATCTACAGTATTCGGTGAGGATGTTGTTAAAGTATTCAGAAACGGAACACAGTATTATGCTACATTCCTGGATGGTCAAGGTAATCCATTGGCTAACGGTACTGAAGTGACATTCAACATCAATGGTGTAATGTACAAACGTTATGTAAACGGCAGTGAAGGTAAAGCTAAGTTAAATATCAACTTGCCTCAAGGTGTATACATTATTACTGCAATCAACCCTGAAAACGGTGAAATGGCAGCTAACAACATTACTGTTTTAGCTACTATTCAAAACAACACTGATTTGGTAAAATACTATAAAAACGAATCCCAATATGTTGTTACTGTTTTAGGTGATGACGGCAATGTTGTCGGTGCTGGTGAAAATGTAACATTCAACATTAACGGTGTATTCTACACCCGCCAAACCAACGAATCAGGTCAGGCTAAGTTAAACATCAACTTGCCGCAAGGCAACTACACAATCACTGCTGAATACCACGGCTGTAAAGTTGCTAATAACATTACAGTATTGCCTATCTTAAGAGCAGATGATTTAGTTATAAAACAGGGCACTCACGATCAGTTCATTGCACACTTGGTTGACGGTCAGGGTAAAGCTTACCCAGATCAAACTGTGTATTTCAACATCCACGGTGTAAACTATAATAGAACCACGGATTATGATGGTCGTGCTATACTTAATATTAAATTGACTGCTGCTGTAGATACTTACATTATTACTTCAAGTTATAATGGCTGTAATATTGTAAATACAATTGAAATTGAACCTTAAGAGGTTTTAAACCTCTTAATCTTTTTATTTTTTAAAATTAGAAATTATTTTTAAGATACTCTAAACTTTTTTTAATGGAATCTTTGTTATTTACTTCAATCATGTAGATGCCATCATAATTTTTTTCTTCAAAAGTATCGATGATATCTTTAAATTGAATATTGCCTTCACCTAATGGTAGGTGTGTGTCATCATCACCCATATTATCGTGGATATGTATGTGTTTAATCGAATCAAAATACATTTCATTTTCAGGAATTTTGGAATGGTGGGCATGTCCGATATCCAATGTCATTCCCATGTCATATTCAGCAAGGACCTCATTCAATTTGGTCATGTCCTGATAAATCATGCTTTCAAAGTTGGGCATATTCTCAATTGTGGTATTCACGCCCAAATCCTTACTGTATTCTCCCAGTTCCCTGATTGACTCGTTGGAAACTGGATAAATCTTTTCAGGCATTTCCTTTAGTATAAATGGGAGCAATCCTGGATGTACAACAACGATGCTGGCGTCAATTTCATTGGCTAAATTTATTGAGTCCTTAACTTGCTCAATGGAAACATTTCTGCTTTTGGTTGAAAGGGATGCAATGTTGACATCCATAAACGGGGCATGAATAGTATAGTTTAAATCAAAACTGTTCAAGACATCCAAATCAAAGTTTTCGTTTGGATACTGATGTATCAATTCTGCATATTCAATGCCTAAACCTTCTATAAACTCTAAACTGTCTTTTAAACAATCATTAAATGTTGCTAATGTTGATGCGCCAATCTTCATTTTAATCACTTTCTAACTGCAGTTATTTCCAATCCCATTTCTATGGCTTCAATAATATAATCGGATAATTCTATGTCTCTTCGAATTTTAACCTCACCTTTCTTTGAGGTAGTGGCTGTAAACAAGTATTCGCCGCCGATTAAAATATCAAAATTTGATCTTCCGTTTTCACGGCCAAAATCCAGAATCAGCTGTTTTTTGGTATGGGTTATGTCAATTTCAAAGGGGTTTTTGTCATATGAATTTTCAATCACTTCAACGCCTAATGAGATTCCGATTTTTTCTTCAATTTCAGCTATTCTTTTGCCGTTTTTGCCGATAATTTTGGGAACCAGTTCCTCCGGAATGTAGATGTTTGCCCGCTCAGGAGAAATTACTTCAACATCCACTTTCGCTTTTTTAGGTAAAAACCTTTTTATACGCCTTAGGATTTCTTTCTCGGCAATTATGTCCACAGAAGATTTATCGGCGGAATTTGAAGGATTGTTTACCAAATCCAAATCCATCACTATCGTCTGTTCACCATAGGTGTAGATTTCATTTTTGAGCTCGCCGGTTTCAAAATCTCGAACCTCAATAACAGGCCTTGCAAGATCCGCTTCTTTCATTCCGCTAGGTACCTTAACGGTCATTTTTGTTTCATAAACGCTTTTGACTTCCCCATCTTCGATATAAATGCTTGTATCGACAATTGATGGAATGACACCAAGCTCCACTCTTGAAGCTATTCTTTGAATCGCATCAATTGGCCTTGTTGCATGAACAACTCCTATCATTCCGACTCCGGCCAAACGCATATCTGCAAAGATATTGAAGTCATGATTCTTTCTAAGCTCATCATAAATTGTGTAATCAGGCCTTACCAAAAGCAATACGTCAGCAGTATTTTCCATGCTTCCTTCTAAAGGTGCATATTGGGTTATTTCATCGGGCAACTGCAAATCCCTTGGAGATTCCATTGTCTTAACAATCTTATTTAACACTCCGGAATAATACTTTGCAATGGCCTGTACAAATGTTGATTTTCCCGCTCCGGGAGAACCTGAAATCAATATGCCCTCGGCGTTATTGTTTATCCTATCCATTAATTTATCACTTAGATGATATTCGTCTAAATCGATATCTGCAACAGGCCTTACGGCAGTAATTTCAACCGCTTCTGAAAAAGGAGGTCTTGCAATTGAAATTCTGTATTCTCTTGACTGTACAACAAATGAACCTTCCTTAACAGATTCCAAATAGGTTTTTGAATCGCTTCTTGATTTGTCTATGATTTCGTCAATAAGTTCCTGAAGCATAGAATGATTAAATTTTTCATCGGATAATTTGACAAATTTGATGTGTCCGGGGGTTCCTTTTTTAGCCATTGGACATACATTTTCCTTTAAATGAACGGACATGGTCTCATCATCAAAGAACTTGGATATTGTCAGTGTCTTTTCAACATATTTCTGTTCATAATAATAGACGGGAATTCCCTGAGCCTTTGCAGTTTCTGCCTGGACCCTGTCGTTTGTAAGCAATGTTCCAAATTCAGACCTTGCCAAATCCCTGATTAAAGCATCAATTTCTCCGCTTTTGGCATATTTTATGTCGTAATTTGTAGGTCTTTTTCCTTTAAATGAAACTGCAATTTCACCTTCTTCCTGCAGGTGCTGTAATTTCTGAAGTTCGTTTAATCCGTTGATGCCTTCACGTCTATCGGCATTGGCCTGATGCTCCAGTTCACATACAACAGCTTCGGGAACGATAATTTCAGGATAATCCAAATTTTCCTTTTCAATGATTTCACTTACCGCCCCAATTATGACAGCACTTGTATCTGGAATAATTGTTTTCATCTTAATACACATCGTCGGGGTTTACAATACGTTTTTGGTTTGTTTTTAAGTCTTTTTCTTTCAAGTCATCAATATCCGGTGAATTTTCAACTTCCAGATTTCTAAAAAAGCATGAATAATAGCCTTCATGACAGGCAGCGCCGTTCTGTTTTATTTTAAGTACAATAGCATCCATGTCACAATCAACAAGGATTTCTTTGACTTCCTGAAAATGGCCTGAGCTTTCTCCTTTCAGCCATTGCTTGTTTCTTGATGTGCTCCAGTAGTGTGCCTTTCCTGTTTCTATGGTTTTCTGCAAAGCTTCCTTATTCATGTTGGCAAGCATCAATATCTCGCCGGTATCCGCATCCTGTGCAACGGCAGTAATGACCTTTTCACCGTTGATTTCATGCCTAAAGTTAATTTCCATTCTCTATTCTCCTTTTAAATAAGTTGCAATGTCTTCTATATCTATTAGTTCCTGTTCACCGCTTTCCATATCTTTGACGGTTACTTTGCCTTCTTTCAAGTCATTTTCACCGATGATGACCATTTTCGGAACTTTAATCTTATCGGCATAATTCATCAGTTTCTTGAATTTCTTGTTGTTCAAATCGACATCGCAGCGAATGCCTGATCTTCTAAGCGTTTGTGTAATCTCATAAGCCTTAAACCTGACATCATTTGAAATCGGTGCGATATAAACATCCAGGTGTGATTTTACCTCTTCTTTTTCGGTGAGCTCTTCAATCGCATTCATTAGCCTGTCAAAACCAAGGGCAAAACCGGTTGATTCAACTTCCTGGCCGCCAAATACTTTGATTAAACTGTATGTTCCGCCTCCGCAGACCTGCTTTTGGGCTCCAAGACCTTCAACGTAAATCTCAAATACGATTCCTGTGTAATAGTCAAGTCCTCTTGCAACGCCCAAATTCAAGGTATAGTTGGTCATGTTGAAGCAGTCAAGCAAATCAACCAATTCTTTCAGCTGTTCAAATGCTTCCTGAGGCTCTTCATAGTCTTTAATCAATTCGTAAACGTCACTTAAAATGCTTTTGTCTCCAACCAAATCAATCAATTTAAGCAAAATCTGATTCAGCTCGTCATTGGAAATGATTGGATTGTCTCCGCTCAATGATTCAATCAATAAGTCCTTGTCTCCCTTGTCGATGACAACCATCAGTTCCCTTTGGGTTTTCGTGTCAACTTCAAAATGTTTGAATAGGCCACGGATAATACCTAGATGGTTGATGTTAACGTCAGCGCCGGTTATTCCAAGAGCCTCTATTGAGTCGCTGCACATTGCAATAACTTCAGCTTCGCCCTGAGGAGATTTGGCTCCAATAAGTTCGCATCCGAATTGCCAGAACTGTCTGAACCTTCCTTTTTGAGGTCTTTCATATCTAAAACAGCTTCCATAATAATAGAGCTTAATAGGTTTGGTGGCTGTTTTTTCAAGTTCATTTAAATATAATCTGGCAACAGGAGCAGTGATTTCTGGTCTTAAAGTCAGTTCACGGTCGGATTTATCTTTAAAGTTGTATAACTGGTCAACAATTTCTTCTCCGGATTTGGTTGTAAAAAGTTTCAATTCTTCAAATAAAGGAGTTTTAATCTCCCTATAACCATAATTCTCAAAAATATATCTTAAGGTACTTTCCGCTTTTTTTCTCTCTTCCATCTCTTCAAATAAAAAATCTCTTGTACCTCTCGGTCTTGTAAATTCCATATCGGTTCTCCTTTGTATAATTAAAATTTAGTAATTATTAATGTATTATAATAAAATTTTGAAAATTAAAGTTTAAATAATTTTAGTAGCTAACTTTAATATATGGAAATAAAAGGAAGTACAAATGTGGTGGGTTTGATAGGTCATCCTGTTGAACATAGTTTTTCACCGCCAATGCATAATGCCGCTTTTGAAAAATTGGATATGGATTACGTTTACACGGCATTTGATGTCGACCCAAAGAATTTGGAAAGCGCCATCATCGGAGCTCAGGCGCTGGATATTAAGGGATTCAATGTAACGATTCCCCACAAAATTGAAGTAATGAAATATTTGGATGAAATCGATGAGGTAGCTTCATTAATCGGTGCTGTAAACACGATTGATTTTAAAGACTTGAAGGGATACAATACCGATGGAATCGGGGCCATTAAGGCCATAAGTGAGGTCACGAAAATCAAAAACAAGAATGTTTTGATTGCAGGTGCGGGCGGCGCATCAAGGGCGATTTCATTTTATATAGCCAAATATGGTGCTGATAAGTTAACAATATTAAATAGAAATGTTGAAAAAGCGGATAAACTGGCTTTTGATGTTTCAGATTCCGGATTGATGGATAATGTCAGTTCAGATTCAATGGAAAATATGAATCTGGAGGATGTGGATATATTAATCAATACGACTCCCGTTGGAATGCATCCGAATGTGGATGACACGCCGATTGCTCTTGCTGGTGACATGCATGAGGAATTGGTTGTTTTTGATGCGGTCTACAATCCTAATGAAACAGGATTGTTGAAAGAGGCCATTAAGGCAAATGCAAAGCCGGTTTATGGTATAAAGATGTTGCTGTATCAGGGAGCTGAAAGCTTTAATATCTGGACAGGAAAAAAGGCACCGATAGACGTAATGGAAGAGGCATTAATAAAAACTTTAGGATTATGATAATATGGATTTTATTTTCGATGTTTCCGGCTTGACAGCTGAAGAGGAGGATTTCACGGATTCTAAAAAGGATGTTCTGAAATACCTAAAAATCATAGGCGTTGACACACGTTTTGTATCATACTCTCCTCAAAAAATCTACATTAACAATTTGAGGTTTTCCAAGTTTTCAAGAAAACGCCAGGAAACCTTCACCAAACAGTATCCGGACATTGAAGTTATCAGAAACTCCCTTTTTCAAAAGATATGTTCAAAGTCAGCCAAGACATTAGCTGACATCAAGCCAAACTCCAAAGTTCTGATTCCTGAAGATAACTTTATCGTTGAAGTACTTTTAGAGCCGTATACCCGTAAATATGGCGTTAAGCTAGTTTATGATGGGGAATATGACTTGATTGCAAATCCCGTAATTTTGGATGATAAGGTAAATCGGATCTTTTCAACAATATTTGCAGGCGAAGGTTTGGAGTTTGATAGAAAAGAAAATGAAATTTATCCGCTGATTAATGTTCCTATCAATTGGATTAATTCCTTTTTGGAAATGGACGGTCAGGATAAAATAGAAAATGAGAACAGTGATGAGCTGGCATCATCATTTATGGAATTTTTGGAAGACGTTGCCCCGCAATACAGGGAAAACGTATTGAAAGCATCAGATTATATTGAAAAGAAATTAGAAGTCAAATAAAGAGGTTTGTTTGTTTTTCTTCTCTTTAGGCTTTTCTTCGACTTCTTCTTCAATAATTTCTTCAGCCATTAGTTCTTCTTCAGTTTCAGGGTCTTCTATTTCAGGCTCAACTTCATCAGGAATAGGCTCTTCGCTTATGAGCTCAACCTCGTCACGGACAGGTTCCTCTTCAGCAATTTCCTCTTGAGGGATTCCTGCAAGCATCTGCTCTTGAAGCTCTTTAGCGCGCCTGTCACGCTCTTCAATACGCATTTCCTCTTTTTGCTTTTCCATTTTATTAATGACTTTTTTAGGAATAACTTTTTTTCTGAAACGTTTAATTTCATCCTTTTCCAGATCTAGAAAATCGGAAATCTCCCAGGCAAGCTCGTCATTTTGAAACATGATCTCAAAATATGGAAACATTGAAATGGCCACGGAATTTGATATGTGCATTTTTTCAGACATCTTTTCTGCAATGCCGTCGCGCAGGTTTCTCTTTCCACGGTTGCGCCCCATCAATGTAAATACGGTTGGGGATTTTATTGGGGTGAACTTTTTATAGGTTTCTTTTTTGGCTGAGCTTACACCGATTCCCATGAAATCGGTTGCATATTTCCAGTAACCGTAGTTTCTTGTATTTCGTGCTCTTCCAAAGTATAAGTCTGCATTGGACAGGCTTTCATATGCCTTTTTGAGCTCATTTTTATTTGTGTATTCGCGAGCTACATTTTCTGCAATGTACTCCATTACAAGCGTCGGCTCCTCGTCAACCCTTAATGCATCCTTGACATGCTTTGGATTCTTGCTTTTAAGTGTAGCCATCACTCCGTCAATGATGGTTGACCTGTCGTCTTTTGTCGTTACGGTTTCAACGTCCTCCATCGTCAGTTCATGTGATGTATCTGCGATTGCCTGAAAAGTGTTTATTGCTGAACGGATATCTCCATTGGCTTTTTTGGATAGTAATTTTAAGGCTTCCTTGTCGTATTCGATGCCTTCCTTTTGGGCAATGTTTTTAAGCATTTTATTGATTGTAGGACCTCTTATTTTGCCCATTTTAATGACTTGGCATTTCGGCTTTATGGACTGCAGTCTCTTGGAGTAGAAATCGTTTGCTATCAATATCAAAGGATGTTTTGACGTTTTGATGATTTCTCCAATGGCCCTTACGCCGCCACGATCGTTGGTTCCGTGAATACCGTCCACTTCGTCCATGATGATTAGCTTATATTCGTCACCGAAGAGTGACTTTGATGATGAGGACTCTCCGATAGTACTTTTAATAACGTCCTGGGAACGCTTGTCACTTGCGTTCAGCTCAATGTATTCTGAAAATTCTCCTGCTATGGCTTGGGCAAATGTGGTCTTTCCAATTCCAGGCGGTCCGACTAAAAGCAGAGGCTGCTGTGGATTGCCGTTTTTCCAGTTTTCAACCCAAGACTCAATTATTTTTTTCTCTTTATTGTTACCTAATATCTCTTTTAGGGTTTTTGGCCGGTATTTGTCTGTCCATAACATTTGAATACCTTTATAAGAATTTTGTTAAAAGAGCTTCAAGTTGTATTCTTGGATTTGACCCTTCCCTTATTCTAAAGTCACAGTTAGCTATAGCTTCGATTATATCAATATAGAAATCAGGATCCATTTTTCCATCAATAACTCTTCTGGACACTTCCTGATAAATTTGAGAAACCATGTCTTCTCCGCTGGTTCCCTGTAAGACCATTGTTTCGTGCAGAAGTTTTCTTGAACCCATAAAGTCTCCGGTCAATGCTTTTGTAATCATGTCGGATACGTCTTGAGGCTTTGACTTTGAAACGACTTCATATACGCTGTCCTCTGTGATGTGTTCTCCTTCAGAGGCAGTTGCCTGAAGGATGTTGACTGCCTTACGCATGTCTCCTTCCGCATAGTATACGATTGTTTCAATACCTTTATCATCATAATCAAAGTTTTCTTCGCCGCATATGAATTTCAATCTTTCTTCAACTTCCTCTCCCTTTATTGGGGCGAATCTGAATATTGCACATCTTGACTGAATAGGGTCAATGATTTTTGATGAATAGTTACAAGATAGGATAAATGATGCGGTTTTTGTATACATTTCCATTTCACGTCTTAAAGCATGCTGGGCATCCTTTGTCATGTTGTCCACTTCATCCAGAAATATTATTCTGAATGGAGCGCCTACAGGCTTTAATCTACAGAAATTCTTGATGTCATTTCTTACCGTGTCAATTCCTCTTGCATCTGAAGCGTTCAGTTCCAGAAAGTTCTGTCTCCAGTATTCTCCGAGAATTGATTTGACTAATGCCAGTGCAGTTGTGGTTTTTCCAACACCGGCAGGTCCTGTAAACATTAAATTTGGCATACTTTCTTCGCCAACGTACTTTTTAAGTCTATTTATAATATGTTCCTGGCCTACAATGTCATCTAGGCTTTGTGGTCTATATTTTTCTACCCAAGGTCCACTCATTAAATCACCGTTTTTTTATAGTAAAGTTTATGTATAATGTAGTTAAATTATTTTTTGATTAACCTTTTAAATATTTAAAAACTAAGTAATATATAATTAAAGTAAGCATTTGATAAGTAATATTTATGAAATAATTGTGGTGTAAAAAATGAGAGGCACATGGAGACTTAAGTTAAGGATGATTTTAACATCTGTTCTGATGTTTTCAATTGTTTATTTTTTAATATATCTTGTAGGGATGTATCTGGGAATCAGCAGTTGGAAAATCTATGCTGGTGTAAGTTTGGTGATTGTATTTTTACAGTATTGGTTCGGACCGTCATTGGTCAAACGCTCAATGAATGTAAGGCCACTATCTGAAGCTGAAGCTCCACACATCCATAAGATGGTAGCAGAACTTGCTCAGGAAGCGGGAGTTCCAAAACCTGAAGTGGGATTGTCTGAAGTCAACATTCCAAATGCTTTTGCATATGGAAGAACAAGCAGAAGCGGTCACATTGCAATTACCCGTCCTATTCTAGGTTTGCTTGACTATGATGAGTTAAGAGCGGTTTTAGGTCATGAAATGGGTCATATCAAACATAATGACATGGCAATAACTGCAGCAGTCAGCGTAATCCCTATGATTTGTTACTATATTGCATTGGCATTCTTCTTTTCTGGAGACAGGGATAATGGTGGAACAATCATAATCGGAATTTTAGGTTATGTATTCTATTTGATTGGGCAATTGCTGGTGCTGTTCATCTCAAGAACCCGTGAATACTATGCAGATGAAGCTTCAGTCGAATACGGCAATCGTCCGGCCGCTTTAGTCTCAGCATTATACAAATTGTCTTACGGCGCTTCAAGATGCAGCAAGGAAACAATTGACAATGTAAATACCAACAGGGCATTTTTTGCAACTGATGTAAACAATGCAAAACATGATTTAACTGATTTCCAGCAAATCGATTTCGACGGCGATGGAAAAATATCAGATGATGAACTAAGGAGACTGGCCAATTCAGACGTTAAAATTTCAAAAACCAATGGAATCATGGAACTGTTCTCAACTCACCCGGACTCATTAAAAAGGGTAAAAAGATTGGCACAATTGGAAAATTAGGTGTATTTTATGAAGATGATTTTGGATGAACGTGGCAAGAAGTATGTATTGAAGGAAGGCGAAGAGTTTCAAAGCGACTTGGGCATTGTCAAGGCCGATGTTTTGGATAATGCCAGTGTTGGTGATGAGGTAAAAAGCCATCTTGACCACTCATTTAAAATTATCAAGCCCAATATCAACGATTTTATAGACATAATGGACAGGCGCTGTTCAATATTAATTAAAAAGGACATTGGTACTGTTCTAGCATACACGGGCTTGGGTGCAGGTTCCAGGGTTGTCGATGCGGGAACCGGTGCCGGAGCAATTGCCTTGAACTTTGCTAATGTTGTGGGCGAAACCGGTCAGGTTTACACATATGAGATCAGGCAAGACTTTGCAGAGGTTGCAAAAAAGAACATTGCAACCTTTGGAATTGAAAATGTTGAAGTCAAAAACCAGGATATCAAGGAAGGGATTGATGAGGACAATATAGATTTGGTATTTCTGGATCTTCCAAAGCCTTATGAAATCTTTGAAGAGGTTCACGATGCCCTAAATTTAGGCGGATGGCTGGTTGTCTATGCTCCATATATCAATCAGGCCGAAGTTTCATACAGGGTTGCCAAAAAACTTAACTTTTATGACATTGAGATTTTTGAAACGTTGGAAAGGGGCCTTGAAGTCAGACAGCAGGGCACCAGACCGAAAACCAGAATGGTTGGTCATAGCGGATATCTCCTTTTTGCAAGAAAATTATAACCTTCTTTTTTTGCATGCAATGAATAGGATTGTTATGAGCAGTAATATTAGCGGATTTCCGGTAACTTTTTCAAGACCATTTATTTGATTTAAGTTTTCATTATTTGCATGCTTGTCATTTTTTAATGTAGTATTTTCAACAACCTTTTCATCTGCTGTATCATTAGTTTTTTCTTTCAATGTTTCATTTTGATTATCTACATATTCCGCATCGTTTTCAGGAATTGTCATGTTTTCGTTTTGATTATCTGCACTAGTGTTTTCTGGGATTGTAGTGTTTTGAATGCTTTCGTTTTGATTATCTGTGGTATTGTTTTCTGGGATTGTCGTGTTTTGAATACTTGGTTTTGTTGTGTTGTTTTCCTTTTTAGGCGGTTTTGTATTTTTAATCGTGTTGTTGATTTCATTCACTTTCCCATTATCGTTGAAAATATCATTGTTTTCAAAATAGGAAGTTAATGATGGTAATCTTGCCTAAATTGTTGTGTATGGCCCCTCCTTGATTGGTTGCAGTATTATTGCTAATTGTTGAGTTGATTATGGTCAAATCTCCATCATTATATATTGCCCCTCCATAATAAAGGGCTCTATTATTGTTTAAAGAATAATTTACAATTGTCAGTGTTCCTTCATTATAAATGGCTCCGCCGTACTCTTCATATGCATTAATTATTGTCAGGCCCTTTAAAGTTAAGCTATTTCCTTTTGTAACCGTAAAAAGTTGATTTGAATTTCCGTTAATAACGCTGTTTTCATTTGAAGTGATTGTTAGATTTTTATCAATAATCATGCTGGATGAGACAATTATGTTATTTTCCAATATTATGACATCATTATTATTGGAACCATCAATTATACTGTTTAAATCATTTTCTGCACTAACTGCAGGAATTATCATTAAAAAAATCAGCATCGTTATTAATATCTTTTCCATTGGTTAATCTTTTATTTTTTTTAATAATTAAGATTGTGCTAAAAAATAGAAAATGGGAGGAATAATTTATTCCTCTTATGCAGTAATTGTTATTTTGTTTGAAATCGTTGCCTGGCCGTATTGGGATGTGATGATGTATTCGCCAGCCATTAGGTTGATGTTTAATTTGGCTGTTCCGTTTTCATCAGTTGTTTTATGATAGAATACTCCATTGATGTTGAATGTTACTTTAGCGTTGGCTAAAGCTTTTCCCTGACCGTCAACTACTTTTGCAGTGAATTGTGAGCCGTCCTTGTAGGTCATCTCCAGGTCTTCGGCAGTTAAAACCGGAAGAACTGTGATGTTATAGGACATTTGAAGACCAGTTAGCGGATCAATGGCTGTTAGGATGTATTCTCCAGGGATTAAGTTGATGTTTAATCTTGCCGTTCCGTTTTCATTGGTTTCACGGTTATAAAATACTCCATTGATGTTCATGGTAATGTTGGTACCGTTTACTGGATTGCCTTCACCGTCAATCAAATCAATAAAGAATTGAGATTCGTTTCTGTAGTATTTTACAAGATTTTCAGCTATTAATGTAGGCAATACTGTAATTGTGTTTTCAACCGTAACATTGTTGTATGTTGTTTTGATTGTGTAATCTCCTGGGCCTAAATTGATTGCCATTGAAGCGGTTCCGTTTTCATCACTATTTCTAGTGTAGTTTTTACCGTTTATCTCAAAGGTAACGGTTTCATTAGCTGCACCAATTTCAGCAACGAATTTGGATTCGTTTTTATAGATTTTAACCAGGTCTTGGGTGTAGATTGCTAAATCTTTTGTATAAACTTTTAAAGATATTGTTTTATTTTCCAATGCTAAATCTTTCCATCCGTCACCTAAATCTATAAATGTCATGTTTTCCTTGTAGTGCTGTCTTGACATTTCAAATGTTCTAACTGATGCTTTTTTCATCAGTGCTGTGAAAATATCTCCTTTGGTTATTGGAATTTCTGTTGTTAGTTTGACTGTATGGTAACCTGTAAATGGTGCAATTCCAGTTTGCGTATGCATTAATTCATCATTTACATAGATTTCAAGTGTATAGTCTTCATTTTCTTCAAAGTATGTTCCGACTGCACTTATTAATTCAGGACCATATGCTGACTCGTAAGTGTTTTTATAACTTAAGATGCTTCCATTGTTGGTTACTGTTTTTTGAAGTCCGCTTAAATCTGTCTGATAGTTTGTTGTGTAGTTTTCAGTATTTTCAATTATAAATCCTATTCCCAGGGTAGTGTTTAAAAGACTTGTATCATAATAGGAGATGTATAGGAATCCATTATCTCCAAACTCGGGGCCATGACTATTTTTTATGATGAAAGCACCATCGCCCGGAGGACTCATTATAAAGTTTGAAGCAGAATAATTGTCATCCCAGCCAACAATACTTATTTGATGATTTGTAGTGTTGTATTCATTTTGGTAATATGCTGAGGTGTTCTTATTGTAATTGTTGGGAGTATCATCATGGGAATATGATGTCGTTATAGATCCGCATCTTAATATTGCTTTTTTAAGTGCATTATTGTCTGTTGAATTTTTACGCGGCCCTATAAAAATCGCATCGAAGATGTGGATTTTTTCATCATCCGTAATGATTAATGGGGATAGTTTACCTACTTCGTCATAGGTATCGTCTTCACTAGGCATTACTCCAAACCATGAGAGAATATATTCCATTCCTTGTCCGTTAAATGCAGACCCTTCAACTCTTCCAAGTATGCCGTATTTTGTGAATTGTAGCATTGTGTTTTGCATATTGTTTTCTGAAAAGTCATATTCAATGCCTGTTGCCTTTAATAATGCGGATTCTAAGGCACCGCATGTACCGAATGCCCAGCAAGCACCCATAATTCCTTGATTTTTAACAGAACTGACCCATCCCCAGTCACGTGAGTCATATTTTGTGGGGAGAGTTTCTACATTAATCGTATTGTTTATAAGAGAAATACTTTTTGCTATTTCATGAACATTGCTGATGTATTCAGTTTTATTCAATGTTAAAGTATAATTTTCAACAATATTGTTATTTAAATCACAATCAGTGAAGACTGCATGTATTGATTCACCATTATTTGAAAAGTTTGTATCTTTCACGGTTAATCTGTTTTCATATTCAAAAGTATCATCTGATGTATATGTCATGAATTTGTTATCATATGCGTAAATTCCCTGTCTTGAATTGTCAACGAATTCACAGTTTTCGATAGTTGTGTTGGAAAAATCACTATAAATGCCTCCGCCGAAATACTTTTCTGAATTAGAATCTAATTTATTTCTATAAAAATGTGTATTTTTAATTGTAGCATTCAATCCTGAGAAATAAATCGCTCCCCCACTATATGATGCAGTATTATCCAAGAATTCACAGTCATTCATATTCAATGTACCAAAAAATATATGTTCGTTCTTGTGGGATAGGGAGTGTTCTAAACCTCCGGATAAAATTGCCAATGCTCCACCGTAATCTCCAGTTGAATTAAAGAATCTAGATTTATTGATTATAATTTTAGGGATGTGTCCATAACATGTCTGTAGGGGATCAATATTTATTGCGCCGCCGTTTTTGCGAGAAGTTGTATTTATGAATGTGCAATTATTAATGTTTGCATTATTTAAATAATGAATCCCTATAGCACCGGCACTTTCTTCAGCATATAGATTTTCAAAAATACAGTCTGTGATGTTGAGTTCTTCGATACTTAAACAATATATTGCCGGAGCATATGTGGATTTTGAATTAGTAAAAGTCGAATTTTCAACACTCAAACTTGCTTTAAAGAAATAAATACTTCCTCCAAATTTAGCAGTATTATTATCAAAATAACAATTTCTTATTGTTGATGATGCTGTAGAATATATTGATCCTCCCCCTGTAGCATTATTATTAATGAAGGATACATTATTTATAGTGATACTCTTTTCAGTTAGAATAGCTCCACCATTATCAGAGTTTCCATTTATTAAGTTAAGATTTAAAATCGTAACATTGTCTCCAGTAATATTGAATATTCTGGCTTGATTAGAACCATCGATAGTGTGATCATTACCATTTATTACAAAATTGCTTTTGTTTATTGAAATTCCACTTTCAAGGCCATTATCGGCCAAATTATCATATTTATAGTCTTGTTGTATATCTATACTATTGTCACTAGCGTCGATTTCGTTTTGAAGTGCTGTAAAGTTTCCTTCAGCTGAAACCGCACTAATAGAGATAAATAGTACAATCAGTATTAGAAATATTTTTATTTTATTCAAATTTTTACCTCCTTTAATACTATTAATGATATTTATAAAAAAGAATATTTAATGATTGTTATATGAAATCGGGATTTGATGGGAGTTTGTTCGTATTGGGTAGGACAATATATTAAAAAATAGAAAAATGAGAGGAATAAAGTATTCCTCTTATGCAGTAATTGTTATTTTGTTTGAAATCGTTGCCTGGCCGTATTGGGATGTGATGATGTATTCACCAGCCATCAGGTTGATGTTTAACTTGGCTGTTCCGTTTTCATCGGTTGTTTTGTGATAAAATACTCCATTGATGTTAAATGTTAC
>JAFZMD010000070.1 GCA_017553445.1 Methanobrevibacter sp.
ATAGATTGCATTGCCAACGGAAGCCTTATTGCCATATAAAGAGCTGTATGTTAAATTAATATCTTTTCTTGCAATTATTGCTCCGCCTTCCTGGCCGGCGGCATTATTTTCAAAAATACAACCAGTAATCTCTAAATTAGCAAGAGTAGGTGTAGTACCAGTATAAGAATTATCAACCCTTATAGCACCGCCATAATTATTAGCTGTGGAAGCAGTAGCAGCCACAGGATCTTCTAATTTATTTCCAGTGAAATTAGAACCCATAATATTAGTATTAGCCATGGTATAAATTGCTCCACCATGTTTAGTTGCAACATTTTCAATGAATTCACAATCATTAATAATTAAATTATTAGATGGATATCCTGATGCTTTTCCCCTATTAATATAAATAGCACCACCAGCGGGAGCTTGATTATTCTTAAATACTACTCCAGATAAAGTTAAATTAGCCACTCTATAATTTGTAGTTGAAGAACCAATACCTGCTTTAATAGCACCACCATAATAATTTAAATCACTGATTCCAGTTCCAGAAACTTTACCATTTTGTAAAGTTAAACCAGAAATAGATACTTCAATATTTGTACCAGTAATATCAAAGATACGGCCTTGTTGATTTGCATCAATAATAACATCTTCAGCACCAGCACCAACAAAAGTAAGATTATTTACAATATTCAAACCATACTCAGGATAATTACCAGCAGCAATATAAATTGTAGATCCATCTTCACTATTAGTTATAGCACCACCAATAGTTTTATAAGGATTTTGCTGACTTCCATCCTCAGTATCTGATGTAGAAGATTTATTAACATATATATCGCCAGATACACTTAACACATCACTTGTATCCGCGCTTGCAGACACAATGTCACTTTCATCAACCACAGATGATGTTAAAATTGAGTCATCTGCAGCACCAATTACATTTCCATCATCACCTGCATCCTGTGCAAATGATATTGGAATTATTACAAGCATTAATAATAGCATAAACACAAATATTATGCGCTTATTTAATTTTAACGACATGTCTTTAATTCCTCCAATTTTTATATATAAAATACGAAATGAAAATTAATTCATAACATTTTTATTTTTATTAAAAATTATATATAATATTTGTGAAATAAATCAAAATTATACAAAAACCATATAAAATAAAATTAAAAGTAATTAAAATTACATTAAAACAAAAAAAATTGATTAAATTAGTTAAAATTAGGAATTAATGATATGAAAAAGAGTTAATATAAAAAGATAAGAAATGAATTCCTATCTAATTAATTGTAATTTTATTAGCGATATTTAAATAATTATAAGTCGAAGTTATAATATATTTACCTGACGGCAAGTTAATATTCAGGCTAGCCACACCATCAGCGCCAGTTAAACAAGTGTAAAATACACCGTTTACATTAAAATTTATGTTTTGACCTGAAAATGGCTTGCCCTGACCATTCAAAAGAGTAACCTTGAATTTGGTTCCATCACGATATGACATTGAAATATCGCTGGCTGACAAAACATTCAAAACACAAATATTGTTTGATGCCATGCATCCCCTATATTTGGCAGTTATTACATAATCACCCGGAGGCAGATTAATGGATAATCTAGCTGTGCCGTTTTCATCACTCTGGCGAGTATAGAATACACCATTGATGTTGAACGTTACATTTTCACCTGCACCTACTGCTTTACCGTCATCGCCAATGACTTTTACAGTGTATTGAGTCGCATTTCTGTAGTATTTAACAATATCACTATTTTCACTGAATCTGGACAATATGACAATATTATTTGCAAATTCTTCACCTGTAACAGGATTAATGGCTGTAATGACATATTCTCCAGGATTGAGGTTAATGTTTAATTTGGCCAAACCTTTATCACCTGACACTTGGCGATTGTATAGCACTCCATTAATGTTGAATCTAACCACAGTCCCGTTTGCCAAATAATTGCCGCTGTTATCAAGGAAAGTTGCATAGTATTGCGTTTCGTTTTTAAAGACTTTCACAACATCGGATGCATTAATCGTTGCTTTAATTAAAATGTTTCTTTCAAGATAGCTTGGCTTATAATCCGTTGAGTTGAAAAGTACCTGAGCCAGATATTTTCCACTTCCCAAATTTAAAGAAAGAGAAGCGCTTCCGTTTTCATCACTTTTACGTGAATAGGTCACATTGTTTAAGGTAATGTATACCGTTTCATTGACAAGTGGATTTCTATCTTCATCCATTAGCTTTACATAAAAGCGGCTTCCGTCATGATAATACATTTCCACATCGCCAGCTTCCAATATGCTTGCAGGAGTATCATTCAAATCGATTTTTTGAACTTCCATATCAACAATTACTTCGATAGCTGTTGAGTTTAAATTCTTGAATGTGTATTTTCCATTTATAAAAGTAAATTCCTCACCGTTTAAAGTACCTTTAATATGGTCAATCAAGGCATTTTCAGAGGTATTGTTCCAGTATAGATTAACTTCCGTAGCTGTAAGGTTTAATGTTGCATAAATTTGAGGTTCATAATCTGTATCGGTTAAGATTTCTTCCCAAACAGGATTGTTTTCACCCCACCAATTGCAGCTGATGTCTTCCACGTAGTTGTGGATTATACTAAGGGTAGTATTGACAATTCTTGAATAATTTATTGTGAAATTGGATCTGCCTGCATAAATTCCTCCAGCATCACCTGCAGTATTATTGAAGAAATTGGAATCTCTGACACTTAACTCACACCAACTAGACTGGCCACCATAGGAAAATATCGCTCCTCCGAAATTCGCAGCATAGTTGTCAATGAATTCACAGTTTTCAATGGCACTTGATGCAGTCCATGTATAGAATGCACCACCAAATGAATCAACGCCTACAGCCTTATTTGCAATGAATATTGAATCTCGAACTGTCAGGCTTTTTCCTTGGCTTTTGATGGCACCTGCATTTCTATATGCAATGTTTGAGATAAAAGTTGAATTTTGAATTTCAGCCACACCTACATTTGAAAGTGCACCAGCATCCCTTCCATATGCGGAGTTATTTATAAATTCACAGCCAATTACCTGTAATCTACCCATATTATCAATAGCACCGCAATTAAAAGCGGAGTTGTTGATAAAACGGACATTTTTTAAAGTCAATGTTCCATTGTTTGAAATAGCTCCACCAAATCCATCAAAATCGGCGTTCATAAAGGTTAAATCAGATATAACCACTTCACCACTTTTAATGGATAAAATCTGTGTTTGCGCTCCATCAATTATTGTCTTGTCAATACCGCTTCCCGTTACATTCAAATCCTTTGAAATTTCAATTGCATCGAACTGATGCTTCAAATAAGTATCAGAATCCAGATGAATATTTGAATCAGTAGTGTTGAAAGCATCATCCAAACTGGATTCAGCAAAGGAAAAAGGTATTGTCAGAAAAATGATTAAAATCAAAAATAATACTTTTTTCATTAAAAATCCCCAATTCTAAGTTTTTATTAATATCGATATGAATTTAAAAATATATCGAATTATTAATAAATATATATCAATTAAATATAAAAATATTTAAGATTGTCAAAAAGAAAAAGAAAAAAATAACTAATGAATAGTTATTTTATTTGAAATGCTGCATCCATTGTAACTGGATGTGATGATGTATTCGCCACACATCAGATTAATATTCAAACTGGCTGTACCATTTGCGTCAGTCAAACGGGTATAAAAAACACCATTTATATTAAATGTTACATCCTGACCACCGAATAGATTGCCTTGACCATTTAAAAGTACTGCATTAAATTTAGTTCCATCCAGGTAACTCATTGAAATGTCCTTTGCAGATAAAACCGAAAGCACTTTAATGTCATTTGATACCCTGCACCCATTATACTCAGCAGTAATTACATAATCTCCAGGCATTAAATTAATATTTAATTTAGCCACACCATTTTCATCAGTCTGGCGGGTGTAGAATACTCCATTGATGTTGAATGTAACATTTTCACCTGCACCAACAGCATTGCCGTCATCTCCAATGACTTTAACAGTGTATTGTGTTTCATTCTTGTAGTATTTAACAATATCTGAATTCTCACAGAGTCTGGAAAGTACAGTGATGTTGTTTGAACATTTTTCACCCGTAACGGTGTTTATGGACGTAATTACATATTCTCCTTCGACGAGATTAATGTTTAGCTTAGCCAATCCGTTTTCACCAACAGTACGATTATAAAACACCCCATTTATATTGAAAGATACTATTGAACCTTCAACCAGATGCTTGCCTTCAAAATCAAGAAATGCTGCAAAATATTGGGTATCATTTTTATATACCTTTATAACGTCACTTCCATTGACTGTTGGCAAAACGTTGACAATTGCTGTAGCATTGCATCCAAAATACTTTTCAACTTGAGGACTGAAATTAACGCTGACATTATAGAGGCCTGATTTTAAATTCATGCCAATGCAAGCCCTTCCTTCATCGTCAGTGGTCCTATTATATTTCATCCCATTGATTACAAACTCTACAGATTGATTAACTAAATTTTTATCGTCAATATCCTTTAAAAATGCAGTTAACTGGCTTCCATCATGATAATACATTTCCAAAGAATCTACTGTCAGATAAGTTTGAATTTTAGATGATAAACTTAAAACTTCCTTATCAAGGATGACTGTGACGTTTGAGTTTTCACCAGCATTGAATTCATATTCCCTTATGAACTCAACATTATCTGTTTTATTTGAATCTATTTGAATGGATCCGATCAGCTGAGGTATTTCACTTACAACATCAGAGCTGCCAAGCCAGTAAACACCTGTTTTAACTTTATTATCACTTTTGGATAAGTTTAAAATGGCGTATACATCAGGCTTTGGTGAAGTTGTTATTTCATTAAAGTCAGGGTTGTTTGTGCCCCACCAGTTACAATTCAGGTTGACCTGAGAGGTCTTTAAAACGCCTGCCCCATCCAATATCTTGGAATAGTTGACATTACAAATCCCATCGTCAATTTCCAAATCACGTCCGCTTCTTGCATAATTGTTTTCAAATACGCATCGGCTAACATTTAATGCAGTGGTTTCCAGGTTTCCTCCGCTTATAAAGACACCACCACCATATCCTCCACGATTGCTTTTGAATGTTGAGTTAATGATTTCGGCTTTTGATGCCCATATGTAGACTGCTCCACCATAATTGTCACTTCCAAAAGCATCGTTACCAGCAAATGATGAATTTATAATCGTCAGTTTGCTTATCTGGGATTTTATGGCTCCACCATTTCTTAAAGCAGTGTTATTTATAAATCGTGAATTTATTACTGTCATGTTTGCAACATTGGATATTGCCCCGCCATCCTTTCCATATGCGTCATTTGCCTCAAAACAGGAATTTATAACAAGCAGATTAGCCGAATTGTCGATTGCAGGAGCCGAATATGCTGAATTATTTATAAATTTTACGCCGTCGACAGTAAGGTTGGCGTTATTTACAATGGCCGCACCGATACCTTCAGAATATGCATTGATAAAAGACAGATTAACCAGATTAACGGTTGACTGAGGATTTGAAACATTCAAAATCCATTTTCCGCCTCCGTTTATGACAGCATCATCAAGGCCAAAAATAGAAACCGATTTGTTTATGTTTATATTTGACTGAGAATAAGTTCCATTTTTTAAGATGATGGTGTCTGAATCTTCGCCAAGAGCTTTTGTAATGTTACAGTAAGGATTATCAAAGCTTCCGTCACCAGTGTCACTTCCGTCAACTGCAACGTAAACTGCATTTGTATCATTGTTTGCAGATGCGATAGGCATTATTATACAAAAAGATAGTATCAATAATACTAGAAAAACTGATTTTTTATTTTTATACATGTTTTTCCCCCAATTTCAATGTGAAAATAAATGCACATATAAAAATTTATAAAATTAATGATATTTAAAAATAGCTAAAAAAAAGAAAAAGTTAAGGTTTATTATATATCTGAATACAATAAACCTACGGATCTGTTATAGAATAGAGCAATGAATGAATTTCCAACCAGATATCCTATTATGATACCGATATATGGAATAGCTGAAATAAGACCGATTACCATTCCCAAAATTGCACAAATGATTACTAAAACTATTAAAAATCCGAATAATCTCAAGACTCCGATTTCTTTAATGTCATTTATCACTTCACTGAAGTTGAATGCTTCACCCAAAGTTTCATATTTGGCTAATCTGCATAATCCAACTGTTTTGAAAAGACCGAATATCAAGAAGAGTATAATAGCCACAATAGCAGTGATTGCAAGGCCTGACGCTAAAGTAGACCATGCTTCAGGAGGAATTGTATTCATAATAACATCTGTGGATGTTGCATTGGCAATTGTTTCGATTCCATCCATGCCGATTGCACCAAAGAATGCTGAAAGTGATGCGACACCAATAATAGTAACAATAATTGTTGGAATTAAATAGTAAACGAATCCTACAACAAAGTATTTAATACCATCGACCAGGTTTTTAGTCCACTCAAAATCAGGAATTGCATCATCCAAATCAATTGCATTTCTAATTACACCCAATGTAAATCCAAAGATGATTAGATTTAAAAATATAGAAACTATCATGAAAATAAGTGATAATGCATTGTTTTTAAATCCGAACTGAGCAATTATGGCAGGTATGTTTATAATCACATATAAAACACCCAAAATCAATAATTTCTGATAGTCCAATGTTGGATATTTGAGTGCATCTTTAAAAATTTCTCCAAATTCCATAATAATACCTCGATTAAATTTTTTACTCAAAAAAGAGCTATTATTATATTGAAAAGAAGTACTATATAAATTAGATTGTAAAAAAAAGTAAAAAAATAGCTATCAAAAAGATAGCCGGTTTGAATCTATTCGTCTACGCCAAAAGATTTTTTAAGCAAGTCTGCGTTAACGAATCCTTCTTTATAGATTTTTCCAGTAGTTAAATCATTGATGACAACTTCAGCTGGAGCAAACATTCCTTTATCGATTTTATAGAAGTCAAATTCAGCTTCTTTAAATACGTCGAAGAATGGTTTTCCATATCCGTCAGCTGCTGATGATGGTAATTTTGCAGCTACATCAGCAATATCATCGCCTTCATCGGATTCAACATAGTAGTAAGTTCTTCCACCGAATAAAACAGCGTCGTTGGTTTTACCCATTGCTTTCAATCCGTCAGGATCAATAGGTGCGATTGGAGCAATACCTGCAGCGTGTTTAACTTTTGTTACGTCAAATTTGATTGCTTCCAACATTTTGTAGGTTCCGTTTTCAACAACTCTTCCGGAAATTTGGATTGAACCTACTAAGGAGGAAGTTGGAGCTACAAGCAAGTAAACGTTTTTAACGTCAACGTCACATTCATCAGCAATGTATTGTGCAACATCTTCTCCAGGCAATACATCAGCTTCCAAAGTTAAGATAGCCAAATCAGCATCTTTGTCTTCATAATCGATTTCTTCATAAGTTTCAGCCGGTTTTAAAGCAATAGCACGAGCCGGACCGGAACCTAATGCAAAGAAATCACCGACACTGACAGACCAGCCTGCTTTTTGAGAACCTAAAGTGGAAATGGAAGGTGAGTCAGTTTTAATTTTTACAGAAGGAAGAGCGAATTTTTCAGACAAATCTCCAGGAATGGAAATTCCAACGTCTGCAAGTCCACCGAGACAGACTTTAGTATAAAGTTCACCTGCCTTAAAACTTCCATCTACATTTACACCACAATCCAAAACAGTAGCGCCATTATCTAAAGTTGATACTGCGATGTTTAATGCATCTGCTTTTTCAATCATTACATCTACGGTTTTTTTAGCTTCTAAGTTTACACTTACCATCATTTAACCTCGAATAAATATTAAACTTACAAATTAAGTAAGTTATTATTTAAAATTATTGTTTTATTATTATTTATATTTGCCTAAACAAATTTTAAATTAAAGAACAGACATAGAAAATATCATGTTTAAAAGGAACAAAATAGACATGCCCTCACGGTCATTGAAAAAAAGTCTAATAATATTGTTTGGAAACACTATTGGATTGTATCTAATCTGTTTTTTTGGACTCGGAGTGACTGTTGAATATTTTGATGACATATTCTTTTTTGTCATTTTTACAAGTATAATAAACACGATTTTCTGGCCTATTTTTACAAAGGTTTTCATGCCGTTTCTGGTTTTGACTTTCGGTCTTGGGTCACTCGTTCTAAACGGACTGATACTGGAATTTTTCGGACCTCTTTTCGGCATTGATATAAGCGGCATTGGAATAATTGCAGCTCCAATAGCCATGGCAGCCGTAACGACAATTTTAACATCAATATTGACCGTTGATGAAAACACCACATATTACAGGTCAGTCATAAATGATGCTGTGAAAAAAAGACCTGAAAAATCAAAAAGCTATCCCGGACTGATTATCGTTGAAATCGACGGACTTGCATACAATGTTTTAAGGGAAGCCCTGGACAAGGATTTGATGCCTACAGTCAAAGGCCTGATCGATTCCGGAAGCCATATCCTGAGGGATTGGGAGTGTGACCTCTCATCCCAGACAGGAGCAAGCCAGGCAGGAATATTGCACGGAAACAATGAAGGGATAACCGCATTCAGATGGATTGAAAAATCAAACAACAACCAGCTGATGCAATGTTCAGGCCCCCAATATGTTAAACAGCTGGAAGAAAGGATATCAGACGGCAACGGACTTCTATGCAAGAATGGTGCCAGCCGCTCCAACCTCTTTTCAGGAGATACCGACAACGTAATATTTACTTTAAGTAAGATACTGGACGTGAAAAAGCTGTATAACAAGGCATGGTTTTCCGTCTTTTCAAACCCCAGCAACTTCGCACGGATAATGTTTCTCTTTATTGCAGACATCGTTTCTGAAATATACTCACAGATATCACATAAGATATTGGATATCAGACCTAGAATCAATAGAGGGATAACCTACATTCCGACAAGGGCCGCCACAAACGTTTACATGCGTGAAATAAACACCGCAACATTAATCGGAGACATGATAATCGGTGAAGTCGATATTGCTTATTCAACATATTTGGGTTATGATGAGATTGCCCATCACTCAGGAGTGCGTGACAAGGACGCATGGCATGCCTTGAAGGGAATGGACACCCAAATCAGCCATCTTATTTTTGCAAGCAAATATGCGCCAAGGCCATACCAGTTCGTAATCCAGTCTGACCATGGCCAGACAAACGGAGCAACATTCATGCAAAGAAACGGCCAGTCCTTTGAGGATATGGTAAAGTCACTACTTCCAAACGACATGTCAATGTATGCCAACATGTCATCCAACGAAGACCACTACACTGAAGGAGTGCTTCCGTTTGCAAAATCATCAGATGATAAAGACGAAAAGGAAAAGGTTGAAGAAGACGTTATTGTTCTTGCTTCAGGAAATCTTGCAATGATATATCTGACCCAATGGCATTACAGGCTGACATATGAAGAGATAACGTCAATGTTTCCGGAACTGATTCCGGGAATAATAGAAAATGAATTTATAGGCTTCATACTTGTCAGGTCTAAAGAAAAAGGAGATATAGCCATTGGCAAAAAAGGCAAATACTACCTTGACAGCGGAGAGATTGAAGGGGAAAATCCTTTGGAAGGCTTCGGAGAAAACATTGTAAGGCACCTTAAAAGAAACAGCTCATTCGAGCATACCCCGGATATTTTAGTAAACAGCTTTTATGATAAGGAAAATGATGAGGTGTGTGCCTTTGAAGAGCTTGTCGGAAGCCACGGCGGTGTTGGTGGTGACCAGTCAAAACCGTTTATTTTATATCCGTCAACCTGGAACATTCCTGATGAAAAGATTATCGGTGCGGAAAACATTTATAAAATATTAAAGGAAAACAATGCAAAATTAGGAGAAATTAAGGAATGAATCCTTAATTTTACTATATTTAAAATATGATTTTTTCGTCTACAAATTCACCGGCATTGGCCTTGTTAACACATGTATTTACATCAATCATGGACCATATCCAAATTACCGGAACCAATATGAATCCGATTAATACGAACATGAGCGCAATGGAAATGACATACATAACCAAAAAGTTCAGTCCCCTGTGAGTGAATTCACAGCCAATATGGCCCAAGCCGGGAACAAAGAAGTTCAATATAATTCCAAGAGCAGCACTTTTTTCTTTGGTTGCTGTTGGAGTTTTGGTTGAAACACCACATTTAGGACAGACCACAGCCTTTATATCAATTTCAGAACCGCAATTGGTACAGAACTTGGTTTGTGTGTTTTTTGGAGCAACAGGAATTTCATCTTCCATAACATCCTCAACTTTTTCTTCTTCAGCCTTTAAAGAAATTTCAGAACCGCATTTTGAACAGAATTTTGAACCGTCAACCACTTCTTCTCCGCATACGTCACATTTAACCATTTTATCACCTATTTTGAATTCAATAATATATCAATATCCAATCTCGTAAAGCCGTCTTTGATTGCACCATATAGCTGTGATGAGGAATCAATGCTTTTAACATTATCCTTTTCAAACATGTCAATGAATTTTAATAAGACATACTCTGGGTGCTCCTTTTCAAAATCCGGGATATCTTCCCCATCATAGATTTTTCCCAAAAACAGCTGAATCAGATCAATGAAAGAATTTTTCTCATCCAGATTTTCAACAAGATTCAATTCACGAGGGGAGTGATTAGATTTTACTAAAAACGTATCCTTGCGTTCACCATCTTCAGATAAATATAATGAATATCCTCTATTTTCGATATGAACCAAAGACAAATCTTTATTATCTTGAATATTTAATGTTGCCTCTTTAAATTCTTTTCCAAGTAGGAAATCTAAATCTCTAACAATCATATTATCGACACAAGTTAATTCCTATATGATAGTTATAGTGCAACAGATAATAAATCTTTCAGTATATATGGTGAAAATTTCTAAAAAAAATAGGTGAAAATAAAAAAAAGAAAAGAGAGAAAGTTTAGATATAACTTTCATCCTTTTTTCTGAAGTGTGCTTGTGGGTGATCACATAATGGGCATACTTCAGGAGCTTCTTTTCCATAATGGATGTATCCGCAGTTGTTACATTTCCATGCGATTTCTTCGTCTTTTACAAAGACTTTGCCTGCAGCAATCTTATCGGACAATGCATTGTATCTTTCTTCGTGAGCCTTTTCGGTAGCTGCAGCAGCATCGAATAATACAGCTATATCATCCAAGCCTTCTTCACGTGCCGTTTCAGCAAACTCCTTATACATTACAGTCCATTCTTCATGTTCGCCAGCTGCGGCATCAGCAAGATTATCTGTTGTAGGTGGCACTTTACCGCCGTTCAATAATTTGAACCAAACTTTTGCATGTTCCTTTTCATTATCGGATGATTCCTGGAAAATTTCCTTGATTTCAACATAACCGTCTTTTTTTGCTTGAGAAGCATAAAATTCGTATTTTACACGTGCTTGAGATTCGCCTGCAAGAGCAGTTCTTAAATTTTCTTCTGTTTTTGTACCTTTTAAATCTGCCATTCTATCATCTCCAAAATTTAGATGAGTATATTATAAATAAACTTCCTAGTATATATACTTTTTTAATATCTGTCGAAGTGAACTTTTGATTCGTCATATCGAAGAGCAGGATTGGCTTCCTTTAAAGGATAGCCAACACAGATTACTGCAAACGGAATGCAGTAATCAGGAATATTCAAATACTCCTTTAGCTTTAATGACCTATCTTCAATCGGGTGAAAACCAAGCCAGACTGCACCCAAGCCTTCCCATGTGGCCTGAAGCAGAATGTTTTCACAGCACGCTCCCAAATCCTGCTCAATCATTGATGAAATTTTAGCTATTTTTAAATTTCCTAAAACCACAATCAATTTTGATGCAAGACCTGCAGGCTTTGCAAAGCGGTGCATTTCTGAAATGGCCTTTTTGTCTTCATCACTTTCAATCACGATGAATTCCCAGGCCTGCTGGTTGCATGCTGACGGGGCCTGCATTGCAGCACGCAAAATGTTTTCAATCTGAGCATCTGTAACTTCAATGTCTGAATATCTTCTAACTGACTGTCTTTGAAAAATCGGATTCATACTAATATATTTAACATCAATCTTTAAGTCAATTTCCATCAGTTAAATGGAATCCTTGAGTGATAATTATTAAGAGTCTATAAATAACACATCATTTAGTGAAAGTAATAGCCAATATCCTTAATTATAAGATGGATTTGCAAGGTTTTTAGAAAGACCATCTACATTAACTCAATGCTTTTTGCCAAAAATGACCTCTTCTATCTCATGATTGGCATATGGAAAATCATTGACATCAGTCAGGATATGAATCTGATCGCCGTAATTAATCTTGAAATCTTCACGGGCAATGACATAGCTGCCGTTTCTGATGACTGAAACCACAATTGAATTTTTAGGAAACGGAATGTTTTCAATCTCAACGCCGATATATTCGCACTCCAAAGGAACGATATATTCGGATAAAACATGCCTTGAAGGTTCTGGAGTGAATTCATGCTGACGCTTATCCAGCAATCTATCCAGAAGGCTTTCATAAATCGGTTCATTTCCAAGAAGAGTAGGTACAACATAAGCAATAAGACATACAACAAGCATTGCAACAAGAGATTCTGTAGATCCGCTCATCTCGGATAGAAGAACGATTCCGGTAATCGGTGATCTTACAGTAGCTGTGAAAAATCCCGCCATTGAAATAACAATGAACTTATAAACTAAAACACTTTCAAGACCGCAGATTGGAATGAAAACGGATGCAAAAATAGCACCGATATAAGCTCCCAAAACAAGAATAGGTAAAAATATGCCTCCAGGAGCTCCTGATGAAAATGAAAATATGGAAAAGACATATTTTCCAACAAAATAAATGAGAAGCAAGCTCAAGGAAGGAACAGCCACATCAAATAATCCAAGCATATAATGTCCGCCGCAGCTTATCTCAGGCATCACCAAAGCAATTACTCCGGAAACCAGAAATACGCTTACGAATTTGACTTCCAAACTTAAATTTGGAATTTTAGCCCATAAATCCTCTGCCTTTATCATGCCAACATTATATGCATATCCCAAAAGTCCCAAAAGCAGACCGAGCAAAATCAAAAGCCAGTAAGATGAAAGCGGAATATTGGATATTGGAAAGGTCAGTGCAGTGGACTGGCCAAAAATCAATTTTGAGATAAAGTCAGAGACAATAGCTGACACCAAAGCAATGAAAACCAAAGTTTTGTCAAATCCGTGGTTGATTTCCTCCAGGATAAATATGACGCCTGCCATCGGGGCATTGAAAGCTGCAGTAATACCCACGGCAGAACCGACAAGAATCAGCCTTAACTCATCGGTTTTTGATTCCTTGAATAATTTAGAAACACCTTTTCCGGCCATAGCACCAATCTGAACGGAAGGGCCTTCAGGACCAAGAGACAAACCGCCAAGAGCTGTAAAGACACCGCCTACAATCTTTGCAAACAATGTCTTATACCAGTTTACATCCAAGAATCCTTTCATCTCAGCATTGACATGAGGAATGCCGCTTCCCATGGCATCCCTTTCCCAGCGCATCAGATAAGCAGTCAGCAAACCCAAAACAGTTAAAAATACGAAAAACAGTACAATATATAAAATGTTTCCATTAATTATTTTCAGATAACTCCTTAAGATATCTTCAGAGCCGTATAAAAGAAATCTATACAAACATACCATCAAACCGGAAAAAATACCGACTAGTATGCCCTGTATCGTTAGCTTGAAAATATGTCTTGGGTTTTCAACAATTGACTTTAAGGTGTTCTGCACTTCTTTCATCAATATACTTTTTAAGCATCATAAATTAAATAATTTATTTTTTCATCCATTATTTAATCTATATTAAAAATTTACCTTTTGAATAAAAAATTGATTAATAGAATTTATATCAAATAAAAAGACCTTATTATTCTTAAAAAAAACTTACTAACTTATATAATCCATATTACAAATAATAAACTACTTACGTAAGTGTATTTTAATTTCTAGAAATTGGGAGAGTCTCATGAAAAATGATGAACAAAAAAAGTACAGAATACATAAACCCATGGATTATCTTCATCGAAGATTATTTTTAAATAATGGATCATTAATGCATGATTTCTTTAATTTACCCGGAAAATATGGGGGACCATGCCCAAACAAAAATTTAGATGGTGATGGTTCAATATCAGAAGTCGATATAGCATATTTATCCATTCTTGAAAACAATGAAAAAATGATTATCAATGTTGAAGATGAAACAAATAATGTTAACGAAAAGACACTGCGAAAACTAAACAGATATCAAGATAATCTCAAATATGCATATCAATTGCCAGTATTATCTGTAATTACTACAATTTTACCAAGAAAAAGGTGTTTAAAAAAACTTGAAATTTCACCTTCAGAGACTATGAAACCAAAATTAATTTCATATTTAGACTTTGATGGTGAAAAAATTTTAAATATTTTAAAAAGTAAAATATTAAACAATGAACCTCTCACCAAAATGGAATTCATTAAATTAATATTAGTTATAAAAACATTTGAAAATGACCATCCCCATATTTTAGAATTAATCTGCAAGCTAATAAAAAAAGCAAAAACAGATGATAAAAAATTTAAAATGGAAATGGTATATTGTAGTCGATATATAATACACAAATATGCAAGTACATATGAAGATATCTTAAAATTAGAAGAGGTGATAGGATTGAAAAAAGCAGTAACATGCGGAAGCATTATAGAAGATATTAAAAATGAAGGTATTGCTGAAGGCGAAGCTAGAGGGGAAGCTAGAGGAGAAGCTAGAGGAGAAGCTATAGGTGTAATTAAAGGCAGTTTAAATATTTTAAATGCTTTAGTCACTGATTCAAATAGCCGTTATACGGCTGAAGAATTAGCCGAAAAATTTGGCTTTACTATTGAGCAAATACTTAATTATGGAAAATAACTAATAAAAACTATTTAAAAAAAGATATGTGAAAAATAGCCCTACAAACTCAAATAGGGCCATCAATCACATCGAATATTTTGTCATATGTTTGTATTTATCAAAATCTTTTTTATGCAAAAAGAACTATTACAAACAAAAAGGCATATGTCCCACCCTGCCGCCCTAAAATAATGAAATATATTCATTATCGTGTTTTAACATTTGCCTAATTGAAGATACACATCGTTTCGTCCTTGTTCATGTCATGATACAGTTCAGCTTTCTCCTCATCGAAGTCTATGACCTGTATCATATCATATATCTCCTCATTCAGGTTAGGATTTATGTCCTTTAGGATATTCGGATAGTCATAAATCATGTCACGGTTGAATTCGAGTTTTTTGTCGTTTTCAAACAATGCTCCATAGTAAATTTCCGCCTCAACAAGGTCCTGGAACATGTGGCTTCCGAAAGAAAGTTCAGGCATATATCCGACTTCACTGTATGATTCCTCAAGAATTGCGCAGAAATGGCTGATGTCTGCAAATACCACAGGAATACCCAGTTCAGGAGATGAGGTACCGATTCTTCCCGGAACTATTAGAATAGCAGTTTTGTCATTGTTTTTACAGTATGTATTGACATCACTGATTATGCGAGGTATTGAGCTTTTCTGGGCATATGGATATTCATAGTACTTGTGCGGATCGACATAACAGATTGTATCAATCTTATTCTTTCTTGACATTCCCATTGAGGATTCCTTGATGTGGAAGAATACGTTTTTGTCTTCAGGCATTTCAATGGCTTCGTTGTTTACTGAAACCTGAAGCGGACGACACTGCAGCAGATTTATATTATAGGAATTGTCCTCACCTACATTTACGGTATATTCAATGTCAACCGGATAATCGTATGCAGTTTCTAAGGTATTTAGGATTTCCTTCATGTTGTCAATGAATTCGTGGTTTTTAACGATTCCCTCACAGTTTACAAAGACTATTTCACGGCGCTGGCCACGTTCGCGAAACATCCTTTCAGCTTCACGGTCATGCTCGATGAGAACCTTTTTGGAATATCTTGGAATAACATCCAAACCCTCAGCAACCGGAATGTCATGCAGAAGATTCTCTTTGAAATCAATGACATCAAGATAATGCTGTGAATATCTGTGCTTTTCCTTTACATCTTTCATCAGAGTTACTTCAGGCTTGTCGAGATTGATGATTCTTGGATAATCCTTTTTTGTCCTGTCAACAGCTTTAGTACCTAGACCCATTACAAGCCTTAACATACCTTTGCTGTTGTCCATGTCCGGAAGTGGAGAATATGGACTGTATGAAAATCCTACACCAGCAGCGGTCGGGAAGAGATAGTCTCCATGATAGGAACCTGAAACCCTCTGAACCAGGAGAGCCATCTGCTCATCGGTATCATCCAGATCGTTCAGTTTCCTGTATTCCAATGCGGAAATGTTCATTGTACTTGAATATACTACCTTTACCGCTTCTTCAAAGGCTTCCAAACGCTCTTCAAGGGTCCCTCTGTTTACACAGAACACTGATTCGTATTTGCCTGCAAACGCATTTCCGAACCCGTCCTCAAGAAAACTACTTGATCTGACAATGATAGGGTTTTGGCCGAAATAATCAAGGATATGTATGAATTCCTTTTTAATCTGGTCTGAAAAAGTTCCGCTTTTAAGAGCTTCCTCCAGTTCCTTGCCGTATTTATAATAACCCTCTTTGGTTCTCTGTTTTACGCGAAGGTCCCACAGGTCATTTGAAACAATGTAGGTATAAAACAAATCGGAACCGATATAGAATGAATCGTCAGGCTCGAAATTTTCGTATATGTCTGGACGGTCCTTTTCAATGATTTTTCTTGCAAGAAGCATTCCGCATGTCTTACCTCCGACAAGTCCACTTCCTACACGGCGATTATAGATTGTTAAATAATCTTCAAAGGTAAAGTATTCCCTGATTTTGGAAAGCATCTTCTCGTCTTTCGTCATCATCAGCTCACAGATTTTATTGCACTCGTCATCGATGTTTTTGCCTTCTTCATGCTCCCTTTTAACCTGAAGCATATATCTTTCCCAGCTGTCCAAGGTCTGTTCGTTCTGATATTTGTCAGAATTGATGGTCTTGTAATATTTGCTTACTTCCTGACCGTCCTGGAGAACCTTGACAAAACCTGTCACCGGATTGAATTTATGTCCCAGAAACATTGTCTGGGAATATCTGTTCCATACTTTCAGCGGAGCGACATAAACTTCCTCTGCAGAATTTGAGTATACATTCAAAAACAGTTGCGTTGTTTCACGAATTTTAGCAATAGCTTCATATGAATGTCTTCCACGAAGAATAGGGAAATATGCCACAGTATCCAATTGGAATAAAAATGGACAGGTAACCTTAAAGAAATTACCCATCATCAAATCCGTTGACCAGACAGCCTGAAGGTCACTTAAACAGTCAAAGACATAGAACGCATCGAAACCCTCTTTTTCTATAATCCTGTGGACTTCCAAGGTGAATGTTTCAAATTGCTTATACGGATCCACCTGATATATCTTAATCCCGTCACGTTCTATCATGCAGAATTCGGTGTCGGGATTATTCTTTTCAATTTCAAGCAGTCTAAAATCTTCCTCTGTCATTTCTATCAACGGAGGATGATTAGCAAATCGAATGTATATCAAATTCCTATTGTCTTCTTTTGCCTGTTTCACATAAGGATTGACAAAGTAGGAAAACTCATAGAGATTCGTAACATTCCATACTACATTATCCCCTAAACGAATATTGTCCAAAGCTTTGTCAAGCCCGGGAATTCCTGATTTAATTCTGTCGAATGGCGCCATAATAATGTCTCCTAATTGATTTTAATTTCTCACCATCGGTACTCCAGTTAATTGTGAAGCTTCCACCGTTAATGCAACAAGATCTTGACGTTCAAGATTTTCTATATCAGTATTACCTGCCTGTTGGGTTAAAGAGGTAACTTCCTGAGTCATAGCTTCAATATAATTTGCAACTTGCTGGCCTTTTCTTATAGGGTCAAGTCTTCTTCTAAGCACCCTTTGCTGGGTTGCAATTCCTTTCGGACAGATACCTTCAGAACAGGACTGACAAACCTTACATCCAATTGATATCAATGCGGATGTAGCGATATATACTGCATCTGCACCTAAAGCTATGGCTTTTGCAACATCAGCTCCGGATCTTATTCCTCCTGCAGCAACAAGGCTTACCTCACTTCTCAAATTAATGTCCTTAAGAGCATCATCGGCTTTCACTATTGCCTCTATTGTAGGAATACCTGCGTGTTCGGTAACCACTTCAGGTCCGGCACCGGTTCCTCCCTGCATACCGTCAACCACAATTATGTCTGCACCTGCCTTTGCCGCAATTTTTACATCCTGCTCTACTCTGCCCGCTGCAAATTTTACGATAATAGGTATTTTCCAGTCTGTAATTTCTCTTAACTGGTCGATTTTCATACCCAAATCCTCAGGCCCCACAATATCCATGTGTCTGGCTGGACTCAATGCGGAGGTTCCTTCAGGAATGTTTCTGACTTTAGCCACTTCTGCAGTTACCTTATGGGCAAGCAAATGTCCTCCCATACCGGATTTTGCACCCTGACCTATTTTTATTTCAACAGCTTCAGCATTGTTTAAATAGCTGGCTGAGACTCCAAAACGGCCTGATGCATACTGGGCAATTAATTTATCGGCATAATGCCTTTCTTCAGGAAGCATTCCTCCTTCACCGGTATTGGATATTGAACCTACTTTGCTGCTTCCGATAGCCAATGCGATTTTGGCCTCTTTACTTAATGCACCAAATGACATTGCTCCAATCATGATAGGCGTGTCCAGTTCAATCGGATTTTCAGCAAACCTGTCTCCGAGCACTACTGAAGTTTTGCACGCTTCCCTGTATGAATCAATCGGAGGCCTTGAAACCTGTGCAGGCAATATGCTTAAATCATCAAATGTTGGGATTTTTCTGGTTAATCCGCAACCGCGCACCTTATATGATCCGGTCTGGCTTTTACGTTTGATTTCAACCATTGTTGAATTTGACCATACTCCTCTTCCTTCATCAACAAGAGGCCTGACATATATTGCATGTGTCGGACACATCTCTTCACAGATTTTACATCCCACACAGTTTTCCTGATGTATCGGCAGCGGTTCATCATTAATTACTTCATATACGCCGTGAGGACAATTTGAATAACAGCTATAACAGTTTTTACATGAGGATTTTTTAGGATTGTCACACAAATACCAGCAGCAGCCCGGCCTATCATTGTTCTGGCGGCATATTTCTATTTTTCTCTCAACAGTAAATGACATCTAATTAACCTCCTCATCAATATTTTTTAAGGGTTTGAATACCGGACAAACTGAATATTTTGTTCCTCCAGACTTAATGACCTCATCAATATCACTTGTTACCTTTGCATAAGGTTTCCAGGCAAGATAATCTTCCTTATCAACAATGAGCGCATCGGTTACAATGTCATTGGTCAGCAAATAGTCCAGTAATGTCGTAACGATTGAACCGTCCTGACCCTGACTATGCTTTAAGGATTTGACTGAAAATATTTTCATAAAGTCACCGATTGCTTTTGAATTGTCGTTTCTTAAATCTTCAGGTATGAAAGTCCTTGGACAGACCGCAAAGCATGCATGGCAATCTTCGCCGCATTCCCCTTTCAGTATCGGTTTTGTATCGTCAATTTTTATTAAATTGTCCGGACATGCATATTCACATGCTCCGCACAGCACACATGCTCCAATGTCTATGACATTTGATTTTAAATCTAAAAATGAAGACTCTGAGATTTCCTTTTCGATTAAATCATCGGATTTAGACCTTTGGTATAATACAGGCCTTGCCAAAAATTCCCTTTTTTCTATCTCTTCAAGATTTTTGCTTATTTTACTTTCCGCAATCTTATTAAGTAAAGCGAATTGTGAATCCGTAAGTTCTTTGGCTTCAATGAATCTTTGTTCCAATGCTCCATTGAATATTTCCTCACCTTTTTCGGTTCTGATTATCAATGTTGACCAGCCGTCATCTGATCCTATGGAACCTATTGAAATATCGGATGTTTCTGATGTCAGTTCAACACATATATTACAGTTTTTCCTGATTATCCTTTTAGCTACTGATAAAGGTATTTTTACGGTTTCTCTTGTTTTTAACAATAAGGATACAAATCCTTTATCTATCTGGAATTTTTCAATGTCGTCCATTTTTAAATCATACTCTTTAAGGAGATTTTCAAAGTACTTATATGAAAAATTCTCCATACAAAATAAGCCCAGTTTAACATCAATAGGGCTATCAGTATAATGCTGCAGTTTGGATGCTGCCATAATTTCACATGGTGTTCCAACCATGGCTATTCTATGTTCACTCATTTTTTTAGCTCCTATTGTATATTAACAATTTTTTTAAAGTTTGCATAATCCGTATCGGTCAAATCAAAACCGTATTCGGTTAAAATTTCTTCAAGCTCTTTTTGATCTTCGGAGGTGATTTCTTCCATGGTAGCGTTTTTTCCAAGGCTTTTCACGTTCCCCAGAACAAATATGCTTCCCCTCATGATTGATTCGCCGACGTCATCGGTTACGTCACCAAGTATTATGAGTTTTCCTCCCATCATTAAAAGACCTGTCATGAATCCGCTGTTTCCGCCAATTATTACAGTTCCGCCTTTCATGATTTCTCCAGTTCTTGAGCCTGCATTTCCTTTTACTATTACAGTTCCACCATAGATTCCCTGTCCTGCGCCGTCACCTGCTGTACCTTCAATAATCAATTCCCCTTTTGTCATATTGTCTCCAGCAAACCAACCGGCATTTCCGTTGATGTGTATTTTTGGTCCGTTGACCATTGTTCCAACGAAATAACCAGCAGAACCATTGATTTCTATGTCCACATCTTCACTTAAACCGGCACAGATATTGTGTTTGGATTCGGGATTTTCAATAATGAGTTTATCATGACTTGCAGCATGTTCCTTTATGCTACGATTCAAATCTTTTTCAGCCATTTCATTTGCATCAATAACGTATTCTTTCATAGATAAACCCCCATTATCAGATGGTGTAAGCCCTTGTTTCACCAGGATAAATCTGTTCGATCTGATTGGAATCTGTGACATCATGCAATGCCATTTCTTCAGAAGCTACTGCAAAAATTTCATCAGTTTCAACCATTACACCAGGCCTTAAACCAAGCTTGTCCTTTGCAATACCAATACCGTTAGGAGTTCCCACCAATATTGAAAAAGGACCGTCCAAATCAATTACGGCCTGTTCTAAAGCCTCTTCCAATTTATATCCCTGATTAAGTTTGTCCGCCATATAATGAACAATGCATTCAGTATCATTAAATGATTCAAAGGTATGGCCTTTTCTCTCAAGAGGATCTCTTATTTTCCAGTAATTGGTGATTTGGCCATTGTGAACTACGGTTATGTCCGGGATAATGTAACTTTGGTATGGGTGTGCGTGATAGCGGTCTACACCACTTTCAGTTGCAAAACGGGTATGTCCTATTCCATGGGTTCCCATCCTGTTTTGAACATCAAATCTTTCGGCAATGTCTTTTACTTTTCCGGTATCCTTTATCATTTCAAAGGAATGTGAACCGTTGATAACCCTTACATTTTCCAAATCATCAATTTCCCTGATGTATGGCTTTAAAAGAGAGTAATCGTCCAATGCTATTTTGCATTTATAAACGTCTGAGTCTCCTACAGACTCGATTAACTGTTCTTCATAGATTGGACTAATCTGGTTTAATAGTGATTTTAAATTGTCTAACGTACCTCTTCTCCTTTTTACTTCAATGTTTAATTGATAGTAATTTTCAGGAAAATTCAAACTTCCGTAAATTGCATAACCTGCTGAATCCGGACCCCTGTGCTGTAGAGATTCCAGCATTGATGTTAATGCCTCTCCTACAGGGTGAGCTTTTTTGTCTTTGTATATTACACCTGCTATTCCACACATTTTTCTTCCTCCAAAAAATAAGCGGCGAATACACGTATTTTAAGTTAATTTAACAAATTCCAATCAATAACTTAAGTTGATTTTATTCATCATATGCCTAATAAATAACATCCAAAAATTACCATATGCCTTAAAATAGTAATAATCATAAATCTTGATTTCAAATATGCCTTTTTAAATTCAAATAATTCTAAAATTACCCATATGCCTTAATAAAAAATAATTCTAAAATCTGATGTAACTCCAATATACATATATTCAGCACTTTTTTGATTTCATTTCTTTAATTTTTAAACCTCCGAATAATTTAAATTTGATTGGCAGTTAAAATTTAACCGCCAATCGATTTAATAAAAAGGGTTTTATACGTTTAAATATTCATCTCTTTCATAATCGAATACCTGTATTCTGTAAGCATCCCATTCAGCTCTTTTGATTTTATAGAACTGATTGAAGACTTTTTCTCCAAGAGCGTTTTTAACTACATCGTCTTCTTCTAATGCATGATATGCTTCCCATAAACTTGTAGGTAAACTGCTGATTCCTTTTTCGGTGATTTCCTCTTCGGTATATGCGAATAGGTTTTCTTCAGTAGGTTCACCAGGATCGATTTTATTGTCCATACCGTCTAAACCAGCTTCAAGCAATGCTGCAAATGCTAAGTATGGGTTACATGATGGGTCAGCTGATCTGCATTCGATTCTTGTACCTAATCCACGGGATGCAGGAATCCTTAATAATGTTGACCTGTTTTTGAAACCGTAAGCAATGTAACATGGTGCTTCGTAACCAGGAACAAGACGTTTGTATGAGTTGACTGTCGGGGATAAGATTGATGATAAAGCCGGAGCGTGTTTCAATAATCCTCCAATGAAGTATAATGCTTCCTGTGATATTTGGTTTTCAGCATCAGGGTCATAGAAAATGTTTTCACCGTCTTTGAATAGACTTTGGTTACAGTGCATTCCGCTACCGTTGATTCCGAGGAATGGTTTTGGCATGAATGTTGCTTTATAACCTAAATTATTGACCAATGCTTTGACAGCTTCCTTAAATGTTATTACAGCGTCAGCTGTTTTTAAAGCGTCTGCATATTTGAAGTCGACTTCATGCTGTCCTGCTGCAACTTCGTGGTGACTTACTTCCACATTGAAATCCAATTTTTCAAGACCTAATACGATTTCACGTCTGATATCTGTACCCTGGTCAAGAGGTTCAACATCAAAGTATTCAGCTTCATCTGCAGGTATGTAATTTCCTTCTTCATCTTTTTTAATAATGAAGAATTCAGGTTCAGGACCCATATTGAATTGGTATCCTCTTTTTTCTGCTAGTTCTAATGATTTTTTAAGCACTCCTCTTGGATCCCCATCATATGGTTTTCCATCAGTAGTGAAAATATCACATATAAACCTAGCGGTACCTTTTGACTCTGGCCTCCATGGGATTGTTGAAAATGTGCCAATATCAGGTTTTGCAAGTAAATCACTGTCATTGATTGAAGCTAATCCTGCTATTGATGATCCATCGAATAATAATCCTTCTTTTACAATATCTTCAACATCATCTGCTTTTTTAAGAGGCACAGCCATACTTTTAGGTAAACCGTGTATGTCTGAAAGTTCTAACTTCAAAAATTTTATATCATTTACTTCTATCGTCTTTATAATTTGGTCTAATTTATTATCTTCTGCTGACATTCTTTCACATCATTTTTTAGTATATTATCCACTTGGTTGAATAATATGGAAAGTGGAAAACCATTTTGACTAAATGAATTTAATTAAATTATAGTCGGAAGGAACTTTCCTTCCTACTACTAAATATACACTAAATGATATATAAATGTTTTGAAAAAAGCAAAAAGTATAACAAAAATTAAGCATGCATATCTTGATTTAGCAATTAGCCAACTTAATTCAATAGAGTCTTTTGCAGAATTAAAAATTAGAATAAGAAAAACTGTAATTAAGTGAAATCAAAAAAGATTTAAAAAAAATAGGATGAGGGTTTTTTAATACCCTCTAAGATTTTATAGTTATTTTGTTTGCAATTTTAAAGCTGTTGTAGCTGGATGTTATGATGTATTCGCCAGCCATTAAGTTGATGTTCAGTTTGGCTACGCCATCACTGCCAGTAACTCTATTATAGAGCACTCCGTTAATGTTGAACTGTACACTTTGGTCTGCATAGGCTTTTCCCTGACCGTCAAGGAGTTTGGCTTTAAACTGTGATCCGTCCTTGTATTTCATCACCAAATCATCAGCGCTTAAAATCGGCAGGACTGCAATATCATTACCCTGACTGCAATTCTTGTAGTAAGTTGTTATTGTGTAGTTGCCTTGAGGCAAGTTGATGTTCAGCTTAGCATGACCTGTTGCATTGGTCGTTCGGGTATAAAATACTCCGTTGATGTTAAATGTTACTTCTTCGCCTGCACCGACATAAGCTCCGTCATCGGAATGTATGCGTACAACAAACTGTGAGGCGTTTCTGTAATACTTGGTTAAATCATCAGATTCAATCAATGAAATTACTTTGATGCTGTTGGATTTCATCTCACCGGTTACAGGATTGGTGGCGGTTACGATGTAGTCGCCTGCAGCCATGTTGATGTTCATTTTTGCAGTTCCATTTGCATCGGTTGTACGGTTGTATATAATACCATTGATGTTAAAGGAAACATTTGTGTTTGCAAGTACTGTGCCGTTTGCATCACCGAATCTTGCATAATATTGAGTGTCATTTCTAAACATCTTAACTACATCCAATGCATCTATAGTGGCCTTAACAATTACAGTAGAGTTGACCACAACATCATCAACAGCAACACTGACTGGGTATTCGCCGGCACCCAGGTTGATGTTTAGTGAAGCAGTACCGTTCTCATCAGTAGTCCTTTTGTATGTGACACCATTTATTGTAATATCAACAGTTTTATTTGGAGCAACTTGACCTTTGGCATCAGTAACCGTTACAGTGAATTTTTGAGGATCTTTATAGAATTTGGTCAGGTTCTGGGCAGTAATAGTTACGGTATTCCTGTTAACAGTAATATTGACTGTGGTCATTGCAGGATTGTATTTGTCATCTCCAGGATAGTTGATTGAGGCAGTAGCATTTTCACTCAATCCCGGAACTGTAATGGTTGCTTGACCGTTATTAATTGGAGCAGTGTAAGTTTTACCGTTGACACTTGCGGAAACATTTCCCGTTGCATTCTCCAAACCTGTTATAATAACAGTTGCATTTTCACCTTCAGTGATTTCATCTGCGGTTGCCTTGATTGTTAAGTTTTCTTTAGCAGGAACAGGCTTTTCATTAACGATGATGTCTGCACTTGTTTCTACTGGATTGTATTTGTCATCACCGGAGTAAGTTACTGGAACAGTGTTTGTGCCTACAGGCAAATCAGTTAAAACAGCACTTGCGGTACCGTCTTTAACAGGAACACTTTCATTACCAATAGTTACACTGCCTGTTGCATCAGATGCTAAACTAACAGTTACGGTAGCGTTTTCTCCTTCAGTAATTGCAGGCGCATCAATTGTCATTGCAGCATCTGCCTTGATAACAGTGACGTTAGTCTCTCCGGATGCACTGTTATACTTGTCATCACCAGAATAGGTTACAGGAATGCTATAGTTACCTGCACCCAAGCCAGGAATGATAATATTTGCTTTACCACCATTAACTTTAGATTGGTAGGATTTGCCGTTAACTGATGCTGTGACGTTACCTGTTGCATCACTTGGCAGTGTTACGCCGATTGTGGCATTTTCACCTACTGTGATTTCATCACCCATAATGGACATATCAACATCTTTTAAATTAACGGCGATATTGTTGGATGCATTCTCGCCTGAAACAGGATTGAATGATGTGATAATGTATCTTCCGCTGTCCAAAGTTAAATCAATGCTGGCTGAACCTTTGCCTCCTTTTACAGTTGAGTTATATATCACTCCTTTGACGTTGAATGTGACCAGTGTTCCGTCTGTTAACGGATTGCCGGTACCGTCAATGAAAGTAGCTGTAAATACAAGATTTTTGCTTTTGGATTCAACATCACTGGCATTAATGGTGGACAATACAGTCACGACAGAATCAGCAGTGACATCATCGGCCTTAACATTTACATCATATTTGCCTGCACCCAAGTTAATGTTTAGTGAAGCAGTACCGTTTTCATCAGTGGTTCTTGAGTATGTTACTCCATTGATGGTAATATTTATAGCTTTATTTGCTGCAGGACTTCCTTTGGCATAAGTAAGATTTACAACAAAGCGTTCAGAACCAGAATAGTATTTAACCAAATCCGGTGCGGAAATAATTGCTTTTCCTCCCTCAACTGCAATATTAACATCTTTAGTTAAGGGATTATACTTATCATCACCAGAATATGTTATAGGAAGAGTGTAATCGCCTTTAAGCAAATCAGGAACAGTGATAACAGCCTTACCGTCCTTGACTTCAGAAGAGTATGTTTTGCCATTAACTGTAGTGCTTACATTTCCTGCTGCATCACCAGGCAAGGTTACACTGATTGTTGCATTTTCACCTTCCGTAATCTCACCGGCACTGATGTCCATGGTTGCATTCAATTTTTTAACTGTTACATTAATGGTTTTATTTTCTGCTTCAAGGTACTTATTATCGCCAGCAAAACTGACAGTGATAATTGCTTGACCTTTTCCATTAGCAATAACATTACCTTTCTCATCAACAATAACAATAGAATCATCACTGGATTTGAAAGATACATTACCTGCATCAGCTGGAGTCAATGTAGCAACAATAATGGTCTCATCACCAACAAACAAGTCTAATGAATCTGAATCAACAGTAATGTTAGTAGGAACTTTACTTACAGTAACACTAACAGCAGTTGAATTTTCAGCGTAAACACCATCACCACCAACATTAACAATAATTAAAGCAGTACCTTCTTTCAAAGCAGTAACAACACCATCATCATCAACAATGTAAACACCAGAAT